>NZ_JAIWNS010000124.1 GCF_020216685.1 Methanospirillum hungatei
ATGAATGCTGCCAGGCAGGAAGTTGAGAAGATACAGCTTACTGTCAGGGATGAAGTGGAGAAGAACCTCTCCCATATCATCTCCCAGGAGGAGGCAGCAGCACATTTGATCGTAAAGCGTCAGGTTCTGAACGCCCAGAAGGATTTAATGGATCAGGTATATAAGCAGGCGCTTGATAAAATCGTCTCAATGCCTGAATCCTTCCATGAAGAGGCGATCACTTCCCTGCTTCGGAAAGCAAAGGAAGAGATCCCAAAGGGTAAGGTCAGCTGCGCAGCACGTGATGAAAAGATCCTCAAGAATGTCCTGAAAGAGTCCGAATTCTCTGCATACACATTCGGTTCTGTCATCGATACCGACGGGGGCATCATCGTTGAAAGCGATGACGGACAACTGCAGGTCGATTACAGTTATCGTACATTCCTGAACCAGGTTTGGGAATCAGGATTAAAGGACGCATCAGACTCTCTCTTCGCGTGACTCAGAGGGGTATAAGAAATGGTTCAGAACAGTGGCGGCCCGGCTCCGTATATCTATGTCAGTACACGGTTACGGGTCAGGAAGGCCAAACTGCTCCCCCCTGAAGAATATCAGCGGATGCTCAACATGAGTCTTCCGGAGATTATTCGTCTGATTGGAGAGACAGAGTACCAGAAAGAGGTCGATGAGCTCGGAACTTCTTTTGAAGGTATCGATCTGATTGAGGTCGCTCTTTCCTGGAATCTTGCCAAAGAATATCAGCGGGTTATTGAACTTGCCCCCGGATCTCTCAAGGAATTTACCATGGCATACCTTCGCCGGTGGGATATCTATAATATCCTGACCATTCTGCGTGGGAAGATGCAGGGCATGAAGGAAGGGAAGATTAAAGAAGTACTCATTCCTGCCGGAAGTCTTGACCGGACTATCCTTGACCGGGTTTTGGCAGAAGAAAACTGCGAACGGGTTGCAGACGCTCTCAAGAGCTGGAAGATGTATCCGACACTTTCTGCAGAACTGTCTGAAGGATGTGCCATTGGTTCATTTGCCAGACTTGAAAATGAGCTCTACAAGCGCTTATATGCAGACCTTCTCCAGATTGCCCGGAGAGGAGTGAAGGGCGGTAACCAGTTCCTGAAATTTGTTCAGCTGGAGATTGATGTGAAGAACATCAAGACGCTCTTTCGGATGAGGGGCGACGGATATGAAGAAGATGCACGTGAATTTTTCATCCCCGGAGCCACATTCACCCCTGAAGAGCTGCAGCAGATGAACCAGATGACCAGCAGGAACGAGGTCATTGATGCCCTGCTCGCACGGATAAAGGCAAAGGCAATTCAGGTTGCCTTGGAAGATCTGAGAACTGAAAAGTCAGAACAGGAGGTCGATGCTGAACTTACCAAAACACAGCTTGACCATATGGAACAGCTCTCCAAGATTAATCCGTTCTCAATTCATCCAATCCTCGTCTATCTTGAAAAGAAGAAATACGAGGTCTTCAACCTGAGAGCCATCGCCCGTGGAAAAGAATCCCGCCTTGCCGGTGATACCATTGCAAAATATCTGGTGATATAAGATGGAGATCGCGGTAATCGGAAATAGTGAATTCATCCTCGGGTTCAGACTTGCCGGAATAACAAAAACATACGCGGCAGAATCCGATGAAAAGGTTGTTGAGTATGTTCACAAGGTTCTCGATGATGGTAAGATCGGAATCCTTGTTCTCAACAGCAAGGATATGGCAAAGATTCCAGTACGACTCCGCACTACCCTCGAAAACTCAGTTCACCCGACGGTTATCACACTTGGTGAGGAGGAAGGCGGTTTGTCGATGCGTGAGAGAATTAAACGATCAGTGGGTGTTGATCTGTGGAAGTAAAACGAACCAAAGGGGTTTTAAAGAGAATTGCAGGACCTGTCGTCACTGCAGTCAATCTCGACGCACACATGTATGATGTGGTGAAGGTCGGGGATGAGCAGCTGATGGGTGAGGTCATCAAGATCAAGGGTGAGGATATCATCATCCAGGTCTATGAGGATACCTCAGGCATCAAACCGGGTGAACCGGTAGAGAACACCGGTCTCTCGCTCTCCGTTGAGCTGGGACCAGGACTTCTGACCAGTATTTATGACGGTATTCAGCGTCCGCTCGAAGTGCTGGTTGAGAAGATGGGAAATTTCATCGAGCGTGGAGTTACTGCTCCCGGTCTCTCCCATGACAAGAAGTGGGAGTTTAAGCCGGTCAAGAAAGCAGGCGACATGGTTACTCCCGGAACTATCATCGGAGAGGTTCAGGAGACTAACATCGTCCATAAGATAATGATCCCTCCATACTGCGATGCAGGAAAGATCAAGGACATTAAGAGCGGTTCCTTTACCATCGATGAGATCGTCTGTACCCTTGACAACGGGGCAGAGATCGCCATGATGCACAAGTGGCCGGTCCGTATACCACGTCCGGTTACGGAAAAACTTAACCCGGACATTCCGCTCATCACCGGTCAGCGTATTCTTGACGGTCTTTTCCCGGTTGCAAAAGGTGGAACAGCAGCAATTCCTGGTCCATTCGGATCCGGAAAGACGGTTACCCAGCAGGCCCTTGCAAAGTGGTCTGATGCAGAGATCGTCGTGTATATCGGGTGTGGAGAACGTGGAAACGAGATGACTGAAGTTCTGACCGAATTCCCCGAACTCGAAGACCCGAAGACCGGACGTCCGCTCATGGAACGTACGGTTCTTATCGCCAACACCTCAAACATGCCGGTAGCTGCCCGTGAAGCATCTGTGTACACCGGTATTACCATCGCAGAATACTTCCGTGACATGGGGTACGACGTTTCCCTGATGGCAGATTCCACCTCCCGGTGGGCAGAAGCCATGCGTGAAATCTCATCCCGTCTTGAAGAGATGCCTGGTGAGGAAGGATATCCGGCATACCTTGCAGCCCGTCTGTCTGAATTTTACGAGCGTGCAGGTCGTGTCAACACCCTGAACAAGGACTTTGGATCAGTCACCGTTATAGGTGCGGTTTCACCACCTGGTGGAGACTTCTCCGAGCCGGTTACCCAGAATACCCTGCGTATCGTCAAGTGTTTCTGGGCTCTGGATGCAAAGCTCTCACAGCGGCGTCACTTCCCGGCTATCAACTGGCTGAACTCCTACTCACTGTACCTGGACACCTTAAGCCAGTACTATGATGAGAATGTCTCACCTGAGTGGAACCCGCTTCGTACCTGGGCAATGGAAGTCCTCCAGAAAGAAGCCGAACTGCAGGAAATTGTGCAGCTCGTTGGTTCAGATGCACTGCCGGATGAGGAACAGGTCACCATCGAAGTAGCCCGTATGCTTCGTGAGATCTTCCTGCAGCAGAACGCATTCGACCCGGTCGATACCTATTGTGACATGACCAAGCAGTTTGACATCCTCAAGGCAATCAGATTCTATTCTGACCAGGCATATGCAGCTCTGAAGGCAGGAGTCATCACCTCTCAGATCACCGGTCTGAAGGCAAAGAACGACCTTCCACAGATCAAGTATGTCAAGGAATACAAACCTGAAATCGAACGGATTGTCAAGACAATGGAATCAGAGTTTACCAAACTCCGGGAGGCGGCTTAGATGAAGGAGTACAGAACTATCACACAGGTTGCAGGTCCTTTGGTCTTTGTCGAGAAGACTGAACCTGTGGGATACCAGGAACTCGTTAATCTCGTCCTTGCAGATGGATCAGAAAAGCGTGGTCAGGTCCTTGATACCTCTGATGATATTGTCGTCGTTCAGGTGTTTGAGACCACTACCGGTATCGGAAAGGATACTGGTGTCCGGTTTACCGGAGAGACCATCAAGATGCCGGTCGGAAAGGACATGCTCGGACGTATCCTCTCCGGTGCAGGAAAGCCAAAAGACGGCGGCCCTGACATCGTTCCAGAGAAACGTCTTGAGATCACCGGTGCTGCTATCAACCCCTGGGCACGTGGGTCTCCACGCCAGTTTATCCAGACCGGTATCTCCACCATCGATCTGACAAACACCCTTGTTCGTGGACAGAAACTGCCAATCTTCTCTGGATCTGGTCTGCCACACAACGAGATTGCACTGCAGATCGCCCGTCAGGCAAAAGTTCCGGGATCTGACGAACAGTTCGCAGTCGTGTTTGCTGCAATGGGTATTACCAAGGAAGAAGAAAACCAGTTCATGGCCGAGTTCGAGAGAACCGGAGCACTTGAGCATGCAGTGGTGTTCTTAAACCTTGCAGATGATCCGGCAGTCGAGCGTATCATTACCCCACGGCTTGCCCTGACCACTGCAGAATATCTGGCATTCGAGCTTGATTACCATGTGCTGGTTATCCTGACCGATATGACCAACTACTGTGAAGCACTCCGTCAGATCGGTGCAGCCCGTGAAGAAGTGCCAGGTCGTCGTGGATATCCGGGGTACATGTACACCGACCTTGCATCCCTGTACGAACGTGCAGGTATTATCAAGGGCAAAAAAGGGTCAGTTACCCAGCTGTCCATCCTGACCATGCCTGGTGACGACATCACCCACCCGATCCCTGACCTGTCCGGGTACATTACCGAGGGCCAGATCGTGGTAAACCGTGATCTTCACCGAAAGGGTATCTACCCACCGATCAATGTTCTGCCGTCACTTTCACGTCTGATGAACCTTGGTATCGGAAAGGGTTTCACCCGTGAAGACCACAAGAAGGTCTCTGACCAGCTCTATGCAGGTTATGCAGAAGGTGTCGATCTTCGTGGACTGGTGGCAATCGTCGGTAAGGATGCACTTTCAGAGCGTGACCGGGGATTCCTTGAGTTTGCAGAGATGTTTGAGAACCGATTTGTCCGTCAGGGCAAGGATGAAGACCGGACTATCGAGGAGTCACTTGACCTTGGATGGGATCTGCTCAAAGACATTCCTGAAGAACAACTTGTGCGTATTGACCGTGAACTTATTCAGAAGTATCATCCAAAATACCGCAAGAAGGCAGAGTGAGCCTCCATGGCACTGAAAGATGTCAAGCCGACACGGTCTGAGCTTATCAATATCAAAAAGAAGATCAAGCTCTCCCAGAACGGCTACAAGATCCTCAAAATGAAGCGCGATGGACTCATTATGGAGTTCTTCAAAGTGCTTGAGGAGGCAAAGGACTCCAGAGGTGCTCTGCTTGAGAAATATGCCCGTGCACAGGAGATGATGGCTATCGCAAACACCATTGAAGGTTCAATCGGTGTGAAAGCTGCCGCATTTTCTGTCCGGGAAAACCCGGATATCACCCTCAAGAGTAAAAACATCATGGGAGTCGTGGTTCCGGAGATTGAATCAACCAAGGTCAGAAAAGGTATTGCAGACCGTGGATATGGGGTAATTGGTACCACCCCGGTCATCGATGACACAGCAGCTGCCTTTGAAGACCTGGTTGAAGCGATCATTAAAAGTGCAGAGATAGAGACTACGATGAAACGTCTGCTTGATGAGATTGAATCCACCAAGCGTCGGGTCAATGCTCTGGAGTTCAAGGTTATTCCTGAACTTTCCGATGCACGTGACTTTATCAAGATGCGGCTTGATGAGATGGAGCGTGAAGAGTTATTCAGGCTCAAAAAGATCAAGGCCAGATCTACCGCATAATTTTTTTATTTACGTTTTTTTCGCTCTTCGTTTATTCCTTGGGATAGGCTTTTTTCATAATCAGGCAGATTTTCGGATTTGTTTTCTGTATCCATTATCCTTTTTTCACCATTCCCACTGTATGTATTGTTGTATCAGGAGGCAATGATTATCAGCAATCAGGGAGATACATCAGGAAAAGTATGACACTTGTAAAAATATCAGAAAAAGGACAGATCGTCATACCTGCAGCATTCCGAAAAAAATAGAGTCTCAAAGGAGGTTAAACGATTATCCAACGGATGATGCAGATGGTATTCATATCAGGCCCCTGGTCCTTCTCTCTGACCTCTCCGGGATCGATGACGGGAAGGGATTATTACAGAAACTTCAGGAGAGGAGAGAGGAAGAAGGAGAGATTTAATGCCAGATCTACTACTTAACTTTATTTATATGCGTTCAGATTATTATCCTGATATCTCATTTATTTTTTAATTTATAAGCAGATTATATTTTATTACATGTGAAAGATAAAACCCCATTATTTTTTTGAAATGTTCGCAACTGCAGATCTCTTTTGCCATGAAACCAAAATTCCAAGTCATCATTGCATGAAACTATAATAATCCATCATTAATCTCATTTTATTCCATCGATTATTATAGCCCTACAATCAATCAAAATACGGCACCTCAATTCTTATAAATTATTTTAACCATGGAAAAGTAAGGCGACCATGCGAGTTAACTACGCTCCATTATAAGCAGATCTTCAAATTTTGATTTAATCCTGTACCGGGACTGTATCGCCCGATGGAACATCAGAGATGTTGCAGGATTTATCAGACTGGCGGAGTTTCTTCTCACGAACATTGGAACAAAAGTCCATTACCGATCCCTTGCCTCATTGCCCGGAATGGAAAGTCCCATGACAGTCAGGGATTACATCCATATTCTGGCAGATACGCATCTGATAACTGAAGTTCACCGATATGATCCATCCCTGAAGAAACAGTATGGAAACGGGAAAAAGATCTATGCTGTCGATACCGGTATGAGAAACCAGGTGGCTTTCAGGATTCCCGGTGATCATGAGAAACTCCTCGAAAATCTGGTTTTAGTGAAGTTAAAACCCCGGGGTTTTGATGTTTTTTTATCATTTTTTTGGCAAAGGAATGTGATTTTGTTGCTATCCAGAATGGCCAGGTAAATGCCCTGTACCAGGTCTGCAATGAATTAACTGATCTGAATAGGGAACATGAATATAGCGGTTTGCAGGAAGCGATGAACCAATATGATCTTGACTGGGGGATACTGATTACTCTGAACCAGGAAGGAACAGTTCAGGTTCCGGAAGGGGTGATTCAGATTATGCCGGTGTGGAAATGGTTGTTGAATATCGAAGAAAAATAATTTTTGTCGATAAAGCTTAAAATTTGGAGTTTTCCCATCATTTATTAGCTCTTAATTTCAAATTGTATTATTTATACGTCATGATGAATATTTATCAACAAATTTTTATAAAGGAATCATCTTATGTGATGAAGGAGAATTATTGTCATGTCAGATATTTGCTTAAAAATACCCCGTAATATTACAAATACAATCCGTCTTCCACCCGATACTCTACAGGAAGAATTACTCAAGGAACTTGCTATTGCTTTGTATACAAGAGGAATTTTAAGTTCAGGACAGTCCTCTAAACTAGCCGGAATGAAACGATATCAATGGGAAGAGGAATTAGGTAAACGAAATATTTCTCGCCATTATAATCTGGAAAATTTAGAGGAAGACTTTTCCTATGTTTTTCATAGCAAGTGATTCTTCGCCATTGACTAGTCTGGCATCAATCGAATATTTTTTTTGTAAACAGAATGCCTGGGTCCGATCCTTAATAATCAATACTCTTTCGGATGTATTGAGTAAATCACTCTCCAATCACCAATACGAAGTTTATCTATTCCTTTGAATTGCCCGGCCAGAGCCTCACCAATATCGGGATCGCCTGCCAATTTGAATTCTAATTTATGGAAAATACGTTTTGCAGAAATCTTATAAGTTTTTTTGAGATTTGAGAACAGAACGTTCTTAGTTAATCTGAAATTTCGAGAGCCAACATTAACTCATGAGAGGAAATAATATCATCGTCACTATCCTCCAAGCGGTCACGTGCAATTATTAAATCGACATATTCGAAAATATCAATCTTCATGGCCATTTAAATGCAATTCCCCTTGATAGAAACAGACTGCTTGCCAATTTTCGATTTTTTGAGCAAAGAACATCCAGCAATCGAACTATGATATTTATTGTTAATAAAAGGTTATTGGATGGAACATTCAGAAGAGTCATGAATAAAGTATTGGTCATGGACATACAAGAAATCGTCTGAAGGAGAGAAAAAAAGGCTGGGATCACAAAACTAAACGCCTGAACAACACGGAGAACATCACAAGGGAATCTCCACGAGATCTTCATTCTCCTGGATTCGATTTATTTCTTCGACAAGCCGCCACTTCTTTTCATGCTCGATCATCTCCTCTATCAATTCAGAGAAGGTCATACCCGGCTCTCGCATTCCTGAAAGGTTAGCCCAAACATCTTCTCTGACAATAATGCGCTTAGTGGCATTCATGACATGTATGGAAGATTGAAAAAGATTACTTTGATCGATATAACTGTCCTTTTAAGATACTGACGTATCACACGAAATGTTCGTGATTTCGGAAAGATTGAACCACTTCGCCTGAAGAACCCATATGCTGACAATTGACCGGATATCAATTAAAGGGCCCATCCCTTTTTCCTATGATACACTGTTCATCAAAAAATGATCTCTAAATTTTATACTAACCATCACTACACCTCATCCACAACAACACACCGATCTCCGGCAAAGACCAGTACCCACCGCTTCAGATTCGGAATTGCTGATAATTCGGGTGAGGAGACATAGCGACTGAGCTGGTCCTGCCCAGATTGTACCACCTGTTCAATCCTTTCCGGTGATGAATCAGCCATCTTCAGATATTTCAATTCAAATATGGCATAATAATCTGGATGCCAGGGATCCCGTTTCAGAAGAGCGATATCAATATACCCCTCATTCACCTCGTATTCAGATTTTACCAGGTAGAGGTTACTCATGTTTGCATAGGTGAAGAATGCTATTTTGATATATTTTTCGTCAAACCCGATGAAATCACGGTTTGAAAAGGCATGAAGAAGATCTTCTATCAATCCGATGAGTTTTACACACCTGCCCTCGTAACCGATCTCCCGTATTGCTTCACGAATCCTGGCTGGTTCTAAGTCAAAGGAACCCTCCTGGGCGATGAATCGGGTAAAGAGATCAAAATACAGGCCCTTAATGACATAATTGGGAATCGTGAGGGATACCTCACCCGGAATCGGTTTCTTAATCGTAAGCAGACCGAGATAGAAGAGGAGAGAAATGAAATCATCACGGGTAAACTCCTTCTCCATGGAGAACTGGGCCGTTATCTGAGCCGTAACCTCTCCTTTATACACGATATCCTTGAGCACAGCAATATTACTCATCGGGGATTTAATCTCGAGAAGCTTTCCAATCTTCCCGTAATCGCTGGCGATATTCATATCCAGCAACTGCTCAGGTGGCTGCCCATTTTCTCTGATACTACTAAGGTAATAGAGGATCATATCACTGTTAAAAACCCGAGTTTCACCCATCTCGCTAAATAAATAACCATTGTAATATTGACGCATGATTGGGAGGTTCTCTCTAGTAACTTCCCCTGGGACGGTCGCTTCTATTAGCCGGGTAACTTCCTGCTCAGTAAATCCCATCATTCCATTCAATTTAGGATTGCGGGTCAGGTTTGTACTAATATTAAATCCTGAAGTCAGACTATCAAGGGTCACCGGTGATACCCCGGTTGCAAAGATCCTGGCTACAAAGGTCTGAGTTCCAATCTTCAGTGCCTCATACCATTTCCTGATAAAACCCTGCCTGCTGATTGTCTCCTGAAAAAGATTAAGATTAAAACTCAGTAGTTCATTTGCAAAGTGGTCATACTCATCAATAATGACAAAAACCTTTCCATTCATTTTGGAGGGAAGCCGGGAGAAGAAGCCGGCAAGCAGATCCGCAGGAGAGCCGGACGGGGAGAGAGAGAATGAGAGTTCGTACCGGTTCAGGAAATATTCAAGGGAATCACGGATCCTGGCTGTAAAACCAGAGTAAAGGACCTCTTCAGTTTCAGTTGACAGGGCTGAAAAATTAAAGTTTAAAACATAGTATGAATTTCGTTTTGCTGTGGGTTCCTTCCCGATATCTGTCCCCTCGAAAAGTGCGTGAAAGTTCTCTTTTTCATTTATATCGTAGTAGTTATTGAGGACCGAGACAAAGAGACTCTTTCCAAACCTTCGGGGCCTGAGGAAGAACTGGTACGGTGCAGGATAATCTTCAAGAACGCGGATATAACGGGTTTTATCCACATATATATACCCCTCCTCTCTCATTATCCTGAAGTTGCTGATCCCGTACGGGATCTTCAGAAGAGTCATGAGTAAAGTATTGATCATGGATATACAAGAAATCGCCTGAAAATAGATTGGAGAAAAATCAAGAGAAGAGAAATATATGCGATGGTATGTTCCAAACGTATCTCGATTTAAACATAATCACTCAAAAAAGTGAAAAGAAATCATTGTATGGATTATTCAGATTTATTATAACCATCCATATCATCAATAAAACGGCGTTTTTTCTCCTGCTCCACCATGAACAAAAGAATATCATCGAACGTTTGACAGGGTTGTTTTAGCTCAGTATATCAGCCCATACCCCTTCGGAAACAGGAATTCTTTTTGTGGCAGCAATAGAATATTATTCGTCATTACCATATTTACAATATATCACATCCTAACCAATTCAATGAGGTGATCAACCCATGACTTTGTTTCGCGGTAAAGACAAAGATTGAGAATTAAATCCAGAATAATTCAGGTAATCAGATCTGTAGGTACCTGTAGAGCTGATGTAATCAATTTTATTGTTTCAGACCCTTGAAATAAACCATAGGATGATAAGATATTCACAAAAATAAGATCGAAAGACCGGTATCAGGTTGAAATTTTTGGTATGTGAAACGAGTACTCATCAATATTTCGTGTTTCAGGATCAAAAACAATCCCAATTTCTATTAATTGTCTTTTATCAGAACGGTATTTCTCTGAATATCCCCGATTCTGTATTTGCTTGAGGGGACTTAAGTCTCCGGTTTTGTCGATCCCTTTCACCTTAAATTCAAAGATCCAGGTATATGATGCAGTTTTTACCGTCAGATCAATGCGACCCTTGTTTGTAGTATCTTCCGGAATTATCTCATATCCAAGACTTGCAAGGTATGAATAAACCAGACTTACCCAGTACCCCTCAAATTGCGCAAGCGGATTTTTTCTAAACCAGTCATGAGGAATCGAAGCCAGAAAAGATTTCAATTGGCGATGAAACCCATCAACATTTCCGGAACCAAGAAGGTTTCGGATATCAGGAAAGGACAGGGGTGTAGCATCCTTTCTGAGAAGATTGAGAATGCTCTTATGAAATGATTCTTTCACTTCCCGGTTCGGGAAGCCAAGGGTATACCATGTTCCTTCCTCCGGATTACTGGTCCAGGATTTGATCGTAAGATACCCTGCCTGAAAGAGTAGAGTTTCAAGCCGGATCTGGTCAGGATCAAAAGAGCTAAGCAGATCATCCCCGGCAATGAGCCCTTCATATTCTGCCGGGAGTCTTGGCTGTGATTGCCAGAGTTTTAAAAAAAATGATGGTGTTCCGGTTTCAAACCAATAAGGTCTGAAAAGACCTGAATCAAAATAGAGCAGAATATCAAAGGGATTATATACAGACTCACCGGTCCAGGAATACCCATTATACCATTCGCGGACGAGTTTTGAATCGCTCACTGCAAACCAGGACGGAAAATCATCCCTGATATTTTCTTCAGTATACCCACAGACTGAAGAATACCTTCGGTCAAGCGTGATGTCTTTCAGGTTATTCAGTCCGGAAAAAATCCCGGTTTTAACAAATTTCGATACTCCGGTGAGAAAGACAAATCGAATATGAGAATCCAGAGGTTTGATTACCGCGTAAAAATCACGAAGGACGTCACGCATCTCAGCCGCCCGGGATGGATCGTCAAGAACATCGAGAATCGGTTTGTCATACTCATCCACCAGGATTACTACCTGTTCTCCGGTTTTTTCGTGAATTTTTCGGATGATCGCAGAGAATCGGCCACCAATCGTAGTTTCAAAAGGCTCAAAATCCCATTCCCTTGCCCAGGCAGAGAGAATCTCATGGATCCGGGTTTTTAACTCATCTCCAGTTCGGGGAGAAGATAATGACCAGTCGATCTTCAGGACCGGGTTTTTTCTGTTCCATTCCCAGGCAGCATCCGGGGTATCCAGGTATAATCCCGAGAACAAACCCCGTTCTCCGGAAAAAGCGCAATGAAGTGTATCTATCAGAAGGCTTTTTCCAAACCGCCGGGGACGGGAAAGGAAATAATATTTACCAGATCTGACAAGAGAAGATATAAAAAAGGTTTTATCAACATACACATACCCGCCGGTCCTGATTTCAACAAAAGACTGGATACCGATGGGTAGTTTCAGGTCAGACATTCGTTCATAATTGTACCCGGTTTGATGTAAATAAATATTCATCACACGACAGAAAGGAAATATGAGTATACAATCGATCTGATTAAATCAGATAATGACAGGAATTAATGTACTTCCAGCTTGAATAGAGCTGTGATTTTTCCGATACGTATAATAACCGGGGAAGTCTATGGGCACATATTCAAAAATTAAAGGATTATCTGACGTTGATGTTTCAGGAAAGACTGTTCTGCTCAGGGTTGATTTTAATTCACCAATCGATCCCCAGGCCGGGATAATCCTTGATGATAAGCGCTTTCGTGAAATTCTGTATACGATAAAGGCATTGGACAAGGCAAAAACCGTCATCATCACTCATCAGAGCAGACCGGGAAAAAAGGATTTTACTTCTCTTGTCTCCCATGCTCACCGGCTTTCAGAACTTCTTGGAAAAGAGGTCAGATTTGTTGATGATATCTTTGGAACATGTGCCCGGGATGCTGTCCGCAATGCAAAAGTTGGCGATGTTATCATGCTGGAAAATGTCCGGTTCAATGCTGAAGAGAACCTGAAACTATCCGGTGAGGAGTCAGCAAAGACGGTTCTTGTGAAAAACCTTGCACGAATGGGTGATATCTTCATCAATGATGCATTTGGGACTGCACACCGATCCCAGCCAACCATAGTCGGCCTTCCAGAAGTTCTCCCCGCAATTGCCGGACTCCTGATGGAACGGGAAGTTGAAAACCTCTCACGGGTGTTCAGTGGAGCTCCCCGTCCGGTGACGTTTATCCTTGGCGGGACAAAGGTTGATGATTCAATCGATGTTGCTAAACATGTTCTCACAAACAGCATTGCTGACAACGTCCTTGCGGTTGGTGTGGTTGCTAACATTTTTCTTGCCGCCAAAGGGTACAGCATCGGAAAACCATCAATGGACCTGATTGAACAACTCGGGTACACAGGACAGATCGAAGTTGCAAAAGATATTTTATCCAGATTCAGTGAGAAGATCGTCGTTCCGGAACATGTCGCCATTAAAAAGGATGGGGTCCGGGTCGAGATGCATGTCCGTGATATCCCATCAGACTGTCCAATCCTTGACCTTGGATCTGAAGGACTCATACCCTGCCTTGACGTTATTAAAAAATCCCGCACCGTTGTATTAAATGGTCCGGCCGGTCTGTTTGAAGAGTCTGAGTACTCATTCGGAACATATGAGATCATCAAAGCTGCAGCAGAGGCTGAGTTTTCCGTCGTCGGAGGCGGGCATACAGCCGCAGTCATTGAAAAGATGGGATATGATACAAAGTTCACCCACATCTCAACCGGTGGCGGTGCATGCATAGAATTTTTAACCGGCAAGAAACTACCCGCCATAGCTGCCCTGGAAAAAAGTGCTGAACGATTTGCATAGGCCAATCTAAAAAGGCAACTTTAATTTTTCTGTGACAGACCTCATAAGAAGATTTCTGAATATATGAATGATACTACCATTACCCTTGATCACATTGCACTACAGGTAACTAACCTGGAGCGAAGTATCCGTTTTTATCAGGATATCCTGCATATGCAGGCCTATGGCCCGGTCCATCTTGGGATGCTCTCTACAGGCGGGAGGATTTTAGGAAAAGTCGCCGGGGCGAAGGGTCTTTTAAAAGGAATTATCGGCAGCATATCATCACGGGCTCTTCGTGATCAGTATACCGATGTGGCCCTGTTATCATCCAATGGGAGATTATATGATATTCTGCTCATTCAGGAACGTTATCCGGAAACGAACGCAACCAGATCGGTTGATGGACATACCATATTCGGTTTTTCATGTTTTCTGTCATCGGCGGTTGATTCAGAGATCCTTGGATGGGACCTTCATCAGGCTGAAGCAGATTTTTCCTGGGGAGATCCGGGTCTTGATGGAACAATCTTCTCGCAGGATTGTCCCAATCACTCCCTCTATGTCCGTGACCCTGATGGCAGGATCATTGAATTGATCCCAAATGCGAGTGATGATGCACCGCCCTCCTTCATTACCGGCCTGAATACCATCACTCTGCATGTGACCTATCCGGATAAAAGTAAACAATTCTATTGTGATAAATTTGGGATGAAGGTTGAATCAGACTTCACGGGAAAAGGCCTGGGGAAACGGTTCATCAGGTTGAAAAGTACAGACGGAAAAGGTTGTTTAATCCTGTATGGTCAGACAAAACCCGATGGAAATCCTATAGAAGCAGGAGGATACGGACTTGACCATTTCGCGATTACCGGATGCCAGGGAGTCGGGGAGAAATCCACAGATGCAATAGATATCAGGATGGATCCAGAAAAACTATCCGAACATACCACTTCCTCATATATCAGGGATTCTGACGGGTACTGGATCGAATGTATCTGAATCATACTTTGGCAGTTTTTTGAGATGATTAATGACGATACCATGGAGAATAGTGGGAGGATTTGGAGCCCACATCAAATCAAACCGGACTGAAATTACTATTCAGCATAAGGGAAAAATTACTGAGATACCAATTAAAGACCTCTCTCATTTTCTTCTCATCGGTGGTCATACCATCCAGACATCAACGATAACATCCCTGGTAAAAGAAGGAGTTTTTATCTCATTTTGTGAGTCTGATGGTGAGCCGGTCGGATATATATCACCCTATGATTATTCTCTTTTTAAGGAGATTCAGCATCTTCAAAAGAATGTAGCCCCGTATTCATATGCCCTTGCCTGTGCAACTGAATCGATAAAGTCCAGGATTCTTGCAATAGAGAAATATGCAGAAGAGATTGGGCAGGAGATTCTTTTTTCCGGAGAACTTGACATCCTTACAGGGTATGCAAAGGAACTGGAAAACATGGTTCTTATTGAAGAACTGCGGAGAATCGAACAACTGGTCCGGGATATGTACTATGAAATCCTTGGTCGACTCATCAGTCCGACGTACCTTTTTAAAAGAAGGACCAGTCGTCCCTACCTTGATCCGGTAAACGCCATTTTCTCTTTTGGATATGGAATGCTCTCATCAGCATGTACAAGAGCTGTCATCGGCGGACATTTGGATCCTGGCCATGGGTATTTAAACAGAGGTAACCAGGCACTTGTTCAGGATCTTATGAATTGCTGGAAACCGGATATGATAGACGCTCAGGTTATCGCTTTTCTGAGATCCGGCAGGTTAGATAAGAATGGATATGAACGAACAAAAGATCGATGTATCCTTCAGGAAGAGGTAATTGAAGAATTAATTTATGTGTTTTCACAATCCATTCAGGAGGATCGTATCAATTCACAGATAGATCTACTTATTCGGTCTCTTCGGGGAGAAGAACAATTCTCAATTATAAAGACATAATTTCGCACCGAACTATTTTCGATCTCACCTCTCACTTTTTTGATTTCATATTTTCACCAGAGTATAAATTCATTTTAATAGATTTTGCAATATTTTAGTCATTCTGATATATAGCACCATATGATTTATTATATGAACATTTCGATATGGATCTAACATAAATATATAATAAATAATATAAAATTATATTAAATAAAAGAGGAGATACAGGATAAAATTTCCTCTTCAAATCCTTTGGCAATTGATTCGTCCGTG
>NZ_JAIWNS010000125.1 GCF_020216685.1 Methanospirillum hungatei
CTTGGGAATTCTCTCAATGCCCTGATGACTCTTCCTTATCTGTACGGGCTTCCCCTGCCAATCCTTGCCAGCTGGAGGGGATATTATCAGGAGAAAATATCTGCCCAGATCCCGTTTAATGAGAAGATCCCGGATCTTCTGAAATTGTACAACATTCCCTGCACGATCATCCGGGAACCTGAAGATATTGACCGCATCACCCCGGTCATCAGTGATGCCTGGATCGAAAGCAGACCTCATGTTGCGCTCATCTCCCCAAAGGTCTGGGAAGGAGAGGAGGAACATCCCCCAATGTATCAGGCACCGGTACGGGAACGAACCGTTCATCTCTCCTATCAGGGAACATTTTCAAACCCGGTCATGCAGCGGGCTGATGCAATAAAGGTGCTTGCGTCTATGATGACCGATGAACTGGTCGTTTCAAATATCGGTGTTCCTTCAAAGGAACTCTACCATGCGAGAGATCATCCTGCCAATTTTTACATGCTCGGCTCATATACCCAGGCAAGTCCCCTTGGATTTGGGATAGCTCTTGGCACTGACCGGACCGTGGTTGTCCTTGACGGGGACGGAAGCCTTCTTGGAACAGCGGCCCTTCCGGTCATTGCCAGCGAATCCCCGAAAAACCTGATAATCATCGGTCTTGACAACGGGGTGTATGGCAGCACCGGGAACCAGTGCTCTCCTGCACATAGCACGGTCGATCTTGAACTCCTGGCAAAGGCAAGCGGATTTCACAGGACCTGGAAAGTGCATACTCCAGATGAACTGAAACAGGCATATGCACAGGCTCAGGGAGGATTGTCATTTATTCATGTGATCATCAGACCAGGAAACAGTAAAGCCTCGAATATCCCGCTCTCCCCTACAGAGATAAGAAACCGGTTCTGCTCTGAAGCAGGCCGAAAATAAAATTTTAAACTGAGAATTTTTCAGTTTCAGTATTCAGGTTTTCTGCAACCTTATGGACCTGTGCTATCTGTTCTGATATCTGGTCTATTGCTGCTGCTGCTTCTTCGCTTGCTGCTGCGGATGCGACAGCGTCTTTGGCAGTTCCTGAAACGAGCGTATTTACCTCATGAATGGATGCCGTGATCTCCTGAACTGCTGCTGCCTGCTGTTCTGCTGCCTTTGCAACATTATCCATCTGGAGACTGACGGTATTTACCGATTCGATGATCTGGTTGAATACCTCAAGTGTCTCGGTCAGGGCCCTTCCTCCCTCCCTGACGACCATGACACTCTTATCCATGGTATCTGATGCAGCCTGTGTCTTTTTTGTCAGGCCTTCGATCATCTCTGAAATATTCTCCGCCGACTGCCTGGACTCAAGTGCCAGGGATTTCACTTCGCTTGCCACAACGGCAAATCCCCGTCCAGCCTCGCCTGCCCGTGCTGCTTCAATTGCTGCGTTTAATGCGAGGAGATTTGTCTGGGATGCGATATCTGAAATGACAAGTGAAATCTTACTTATCTTCCCCATCTCCTCCATGATCTCATGGACAAGGCCGGTCACAACATCTGTAGAACTCGTGATCTCCTTCATTCCCTGTTCTGCCTGATGAGCAAGGGCCGATCCCTTCTTGGACAGGGTATTCGTATCGGAGGATATCTGGTTTACCTCCCCGGTCCGGGAAGAAACATCAGATACATTGACCGCCAGATCCTCCATCGCCCTCAGAATCTGGGAAAGCCCGTCACCACCCTGTTCTGCTTTCATACTCACATTCTGTGCGATCTCTGCAAGAAGTGATGAACCGGATGAGATATCCTTGATACTGGCTGATGCCTGGGCAGTTGCCTGATTGAGAACGTCTATCTGGCTGGTAATGATTGAAATTGCATCTGAAACATGGTGGCCGACGTCATCAAGGGCCTGCTGAAATGCCTTCCACTCCCCTGAGTACCTGATACTGGTATTCATCCGTCTGGTAAAGTCATACCCGGCATAACCTTTTGAGACCTCCATCGCCTCATGAACCGGGATTACGACTGAGTCAAGGGTTTTATTGATGCCTTCGATGATGGTTCTGAAATCACCTTTATGCTTTGACGGATCTGCCCGGACCATCAGTTTTCCTTCAGATCCTGACGTCACCAGCATATCAACATCAGCGATAACACTCCTGATATTATCCCGCATTCTTACAAGGGGACCATGTATCTGGTCTTTATCTGAAGCCTGCATAATCTCTGCGGTCATATCCCCGTCCGATATCCTGGTCACATAGATGATCAGACCATTCAGCCAATCATGCACTGCATTGATGCCATCCCGTATCTTGGCATGGTCACCGACGCATTCAATCTCCACCCGCTCACTGAGATCTCCTTTTCGTATCTTCTGAAGAATTCGGTTACCGGCACGGATGGGGGTGAGAATAGCATCAAGCATCTCATTTATCCCTCTGATGGTGGCTGCATACTCACCGGAAAAGAGATCCGGATTTCCCCGGTTTGCAAGATCTCCACGCTTTGCGGCATCGACCATCCGGGATATCTCTTCGTGGACTTTCCTGGTGATATCTGCAACCCCGTTGACCGCATTCCGTATCTTTTCATGCTCGCCGGAGTACACCTGCTCAATTCCCCCTGACATATCACCCCTGGCAATCTTTTGAAGAACCTTATTCATATCCCTGAACGGATGGAGGATACCGTCCAGCATGGCATTAATACCGGTGATGAGTTTATACATATCACCCTGATATCCCTCTGAAGAAAGCCGTGCCCTGAGGTTTCCTTTCTTCATCTCCTCTGCAAGTCCGAGAATATCTTTAATTGCGTGATGTTCAGCGGTATTATCAACAATGGTGAGGATGAGGGAAGAAGAACCGGATGCTTCAGACTGGCGGACGGTTACCTTTGCGGATATTTCTGACTTATCAAACCGGGTAAAAACCCATTCAAACCGTGTGTTCTTCCCTTTCTGAACCGATTGCAGTAGGTTTTGAATAACGACGGCAGATGATGATCCGTCAGGCTGGGAGGTTGGAGAGAGATCTGAGAGATACTTACCGGTGAGTTCTTCAGATTGGCGCGCTTTAAACAGGCGAACTGCCGCTGCATTTCCAAAAATGATCCGGTTCTCTGCCATTACCAGGAGAGCAGTCGGGATATCGTTCAGAATCAGCTGACAATCCTGATTCTGATACCCGGACAGAGAGGTATTCAGATGTGATGAATCCGCCATATTAATCAGTTCTTCCCCCATTTCAGAAATAGTATGGTTAAATTGACGGATAACAAGAAAAAGGTAATGAAATGATCAGCTTTTCAGGGCTGCTTCAAGCCTCTGGTTTACCATGTCCCATCTGACGATATTCCAGAAGTTCTCAATAAACTTTGCCCGGTCATTCATATAATCAAGGTAATATGCATGCTCCCAGACATCAAGGACCATCAGAATTCGAAAACCGGGATATACATGAACATTATGCTTCTCCACCTGCATGAGAAGCAGCCGCTGTGTTCCAAGGCATACTGAAAGCACAGCCCATCCTGATCCCTCTACCGAAGAAGCTATCTGGGTGAATTCCTTTTTGAACCGGTCAAGGGATCCAAAATCCCGGTTTATCCAGTCTGCCAGGGTTCCGGACGGAACACCGCCTCCTCCCTTTCCAGCCGGAGCCAGGTTTTCCCAGAACAGGGTGTGAAGCCGGTGTCCGCCGATATGAAATGAGAGTTCTTTAAGCAGGGCTTTTTGATCCAGATCTGCACCTTCACTTCGTGCTTTCTCCAGCTTTTCAAAGATAGCATTTGCACCGGTGACATAGGCCTGGTGATGCTTCTGGTGATGCAGGGTCAGTTGTTTCTCCGTGATAAATGGTGCGAGGGCGCCATACTCAAAGGAAAGAGCTGGTAATGTATACTTTTTTGAATCGTCCATGACCTTCCTCCTGTTTGTGGAATGGTCTGCACCAGTACTTAAGTTCATCGGATCGTATCTCGCACGGCAGGGCATACATGCTTTCTCCGCACATATCATGTATGGATATCTATGATGTCAGAATTCCCCATATGAGGGTTGCAGATAACTGCCTCCTTGCAGAGCTCTTTCATCCGCTCAGAATTGGAAAGGACATCCAGTGCCGGTACAGTATAGCCCATGCACAGGTTCCGGTTGGTGTCACAACCCTTCCCCACCGGCTTATCAGATCTTCAGAAGTATACTACATCCTTTCCGGGACCGGAATAATGCATATCGGGGATGAGCAGATGGAGATAGGTGAGGGGCAACTGGCGTACATTCCCCCTGGAAAGACCCAGTGGATTGAGAACACCGGCATGCGGGACCTCATCTTTCTCGCGATCTGTGATCCGCTCTGGAGAGAAGAGGATGAAGTAGTTGGTGAGACTCTCCCCACAGCCCCGGTTTTGGATGATCCCTTTATGGAGGCAGCAATTCAGGAAGCAGAGAAAGGGAGAGAAGAAGGAGGTATTCCCATCGGTTCGGTCCTGGTGCGGGATGGTGTCATCATCGGAAGAGGTCATAACCGGCGGGTGCAGAACAATGATCCGATGGTTCATGCAGAGATCGACTGTCTGCAGAATGCCGGGCGGATCGGTTCATACCAGGATTGTACCCTCTATTCAACTCTGATGCCCTGTTTCCTCTGTGCCGGGGCTGTTGTACAGTTTCACATCCCCCGGGTCATTGTGGGCGAATCACGGACCTTCTCCGGTGCACGGGAGTTTATGGAAGCCCATGGGGTGACGGTCATTGATTATGACCTGAATCGGTGCCGGCTGATGATGGAGTCCTTTATTCGTGAAAACCCTGAACTCTGGAATGAGGATATCGGGGTGGTTTGACCCGCTGGGAAGTTTAATTCGATGCTTTCATATTACCTATCTGGTAACGTACTATTACCATGGCCGGGAAGATCAAAAAGCTCATAGACTCCCTGATAGAGCAGAGATCTCAGGGGAATGCGTCAATCGCCACCACTACGCGGACCAAACTTCTATTAAAGGGCATTGATGTGAAAAAGTATACAGAACAGTCAGATGATGATCCAGCCGTCATCAACACCATCATCCAGGTTGCAAATGAAATGGGACTCAATTTAAAGGTATAACTATGTCAGTACAAGTCGCACACTCACAACATCCGGATCCTTATGCCGCTGCCGATGAACTCCGAACAACTCTGGGAGAGTTAAAGCCGGTTCTGGTTCTGTTCTTTGCTTCCTCCTCCTATGGCCCGGACGGGATAAGCGCAGCAATGAAGAATGCCTTCCCCGACTCCACCGTCATTGGCTGCTCAACAGCAGGTGAGATCATCTCCGGTTCTATGCTGAATAATTCTGTCGTTGCCATGGCAATGGATACAGACACGATACAGAATGTACATGCTGATACGATCTCGCTGAAATCACCGGACTTTGCCGATGATACCCTCTCCCGTCTTGCTGAAGCAGCTGGTTCTACCCCGATATCCCTTGACCCTACACGGTACGTAGGACTTATCCTCTTTGACGGCCTTTCAGGGGCAGAGGAGTCAATCATGGAACGGATAGGGGACCTTACCAATATCCAGGTAATTGGAGGTTCTGCCGGGGATGATCTCGCCTTCTCCGCCACCTATGTCTACCTGAATGGGAAGGCATATACAAATACTGCCGTGTTTGCACTCATTGAGCCGAAAAAGAAGTTTGATATCATAAAAACCCAGTCTTTCTGCTCACTCGGGAAGAAACTGACTCCGACAAAGGTGGATGCTGCATCACGGAAGGTGATTGAGTTTAATGGAAAGCCAGCTGCTGTCGCATATGCTGAAGCAATCGGTGTGCCTTACTCTGATGCAGCGTCGCATTTCATGAAGAACCCGGTTGGCCTGATGGCCGACGATGAACCCTTTGTCCGCAGTCCCCAGCGGGTAGAAGGAGATGCCATATACTTTTACTGCCAGGTCAGGGAAGGGGTGGATCTGGATCTCCTCTCTTCAACTGACATCATCGCTGATACACAGAAGATGCTTGAAGAGAAGAACAAGGAAACTCCCATAGAGGCTCTTATTAATTTTAACTGTATCCTTCGGACATTACAACTAAAGCAGGAAGGAAAAGACGCCGCATATGGGAAAATCTTTTCAAATATCCCGACTATCGGGTTTTCAACCTATGGAGAAGAGTATATCGGTCATATTAACCAGACTGCTACGATGCTCGCATTTCTCAAATAAAAATTATTTTTTTGCCTTTACCACATCAGATACTGATGCAGCATACGGGTACAGTCCTTTGAACCGTACCTGAAGATCCTCCGGGGGAGATGCAGCCGGTCTGAAGAACATATAGGATCCATCACGTTCGGTTCTGGTAACTTTCAGGTACTGGAATTTTCCTGGTGTTGCACCCGCAGCGGTTGATTCAAGTATTATCCATTTATTCCCGAGAGGTTCTCCGGTGCTTGAGATGAGTGTGCCGGTAATGTAAAATGGTTGTCCGATCTGTGGTTTTGCAGGGTCAAGGGCAATTGAGATGATGGTCGGTATCCGTTCTTCCTGCGGGACAGCACTGACCCCGGTTATCATCAAAAGCAGACAGATCCCACATATTATGCCAAGTGCCCATCTCATCTGTGGACGATGATTTGTCTTCATGCACATTGATATATCCCATGAGGTCATCAGGTTGCCTGTTTCCAGGGGATAACGGGGTGGTTCATCCCTCTCTTTAATTATCAGTGGAGTGGTTCAACCAATAACATTTAGATGATCATCTGGTGCATATATCATGAGGTTCTGCACCGGAAAGTAGATGAATCCACTACCGGTCAGAAGGATAGTATGGAACATATTGATGAAAAGAGTAGAAATAACATTTTTCTGGTAGATGATACGGCGAATCCGGCACCGCTTGGTCTGTGTGCATTTGGGATGACAACGATCCTATTAAGTCTTCATAATGCCGGTATTACGGCCATCGGAAGCCCCATTCTTTCTATGGCACTGTTCTATGGAGGTATCGCACAGGTTATTGCCGGAATTCTTGAATGGAAAAAGAATAATACCTTTGGTATGGTCACATTCGGGAGTTTCGGCTTCTTCTGGATATCATTCGCCTTTATCCTTCTGCTCCCCAAGATAGGGCTGACTGGTGCACCTACAAACCCCGAACTGGCAGCATTTCTTGGTGTCTGGGGATTGTTTGCTTTTGGATTATTTGTCTGTTCATTCAGGATGCACCGGGTGCTGCAGGTGACTTTGTTCTTCGTGGTCGTATTAGTGGCCCTTCTGGTCGCCGGTGAGTTGACCGGAATCTCGATGCTGGGCACGCTTGGTGGGGGAGCAGGACTTATTGCCGGTCTTCTTGCCCTCTACATCGGAATGGGGCAGGTTATCAATGAAGTATACGGGAAAAAGATCTTCCCGGTTTAATCATACAACTTTTTTATTTTCCCCACCGGGACGGAAAAAAGATTTAATGTACCGGTGAATAATCAGTTCTCCGCTCTACCAGAGTTCTTCCGAGATCCTCAGAAATATACAGCATATCTGCAGGGTCCAGGTATTCACCAGCCTTTGCACCAGCCGATGATGATATACTCTCTTCATAGAGAGTGCCTCCGATATCGTTCGCACCGGACATAAGGCCAATCTGTACCATTTTAAGCCCGAGCTTTACCCAGGAGACCTGGATGTTCGTAAAATTATCCAGGAAGAGTCGTGAGACGGCGATCATGAGCATGTCCTCTCTTCCGGTAGCTCCCGGACGTGCCATACCCTTCCTGTACAGGGGAGTCCCGGGATGAATGAACGACAGCGGGACAAATTCAGTAAAACCATGAGTCTCATCCTGAATGTCCCGTAAAATGGAAAGATGCCGGACCTGATCTGTGACCGACTCACAATGTCCGTACATGATGGTCGCAGTTGACCTTATCCCTAAGTTATGTGATTCTTTTATAATTCGTACCCAGTCATCAGTGGATATTTTCTCCGGGCAGATAACATCACGGATCTCATCGACAAGAATCTCTGCTGCAGTCCCACATAATGTTCCGACACTGGCATCCCTGAACGCTTCAAGTACTTCCCGTGTAGAGCATCCTGTTTTTCTCGCCGCATATGCAACTTCCATCGGATTTGAGGCATGGATATGGACTCCTGGTGCATTCTCCCTGATTGCCCGGTAGATAGAGAGATATGAGTTCAGGTCATATGCAGGATGCAGTCCGCTCACGGTACATATCTCAGTTACCCCCCGTGATGCTGCAAGTGCTGCTTTCTCTCCAACTTCCTCCGGTGTCAGTTCAAAGGCGTTTGAATCACCAGGTTTACAGGAATATCCACAAAACCCACAGGAATTTACACACACATTCGAGCAGTTGATATTCTGGTTTTTCACCCAGGTGACAGCATTGCCACATCTCTTCTCCCGGAGTGCATCAGCAGCTGCAGTGATCAGAAAAGATGAGCGATCCCGGACTTTAAACAGGCTTTCTGCCTCAGTGACAGTCAGGCGATGGCCCTCACTCACATCATCCAGCAACGTTTTCAGTTCTTGGAGGTTTCCTGTCATGGTTCTTATGATAAAGTATAATGGTGCAAAAGTATGAATGTTTACTCTCGCTGTGGTGCAGGCTCTCAATTATATCGGGAATAGGAAATCATCGATGATATGAGTTTTGCACATACTTTCTTCAGGTAGAAAAACTAAACATCAATTATTACTATCCGGAGTGGGTTTGATTAGTAATATTGACGATGAATGGGAAGAGGAAGTAGTTGCATCTGAAAAGGCCGGTCTGGAAGATGAAATTATCCGTGTTCGCCTGCCTAAAAAATCCAATAATGAGCAGTTTGCAATTGCGGAGCTGATGATGGGGGCAAATCACATCAGGGTCCGGTGCTCTGATGGGGTTACCCGTCTTGGCAGAATTAAAGGGAAGATGAAAAAACGGGCCTGGATACGGGAGGGTGATATTATCATCATCGTGCCCTGGAGTTTCCAGGACGACAAATGCGACATAACCTACCGGTACACTCCTCCTCAGCGGGACTGGCTCCGTCGGAATAATTATCTGTAATTATCCTTATATCTCATCCCTTTCCTAAACCAGAAGATTCAGGCATATTCTTTGCTGTGTGCTGATCCCCTCATGAGTGACGTATCATGGGATGAGAGGAAAAAAAGGCGAATTATCTGCAGATCTATCCTGTAAATTTTGCTATAGATGGGGTATTTTCTCGCCATGCCTCCCCAAAGACGTGGTTAATTCACCTCACCGTGCAGTGCAAAATCTTTTAGTTGTATCCATACATCCATAACATGATGATTTCTGTCCTCTGTGTGGACGATGAGCCAAATATGCTCTACTTATCAAAGGCATTTCTCGAGAAAACCGGAGAATTTGTCGTTGATACGGCATCATCTGCACAAGAGGCACTCACGCGCTTACAACAAACCGAGTATGATATCATCGTCTCTGATTATATCATGCCGGTATTATCCGGGCTGGATTTCCTGCGCACGCTCAGAAAACAAGGAAATCAGACTCCCTTTATCCTGGTATCCTGTCGTGGCCAGGAGATGGAGATTGTAGAGGCGATTAATGACGGATTATCCGGATATCTCACGAAAGAAGGTGATCCAGCCTATAATTTTGCCATGCTCTCACATCGGATCAATCAGGTCGTGTCCCTGAAGAGATCTGAAGAGGGATGGAAAGAGAGTGAAGAGCGGTTCCGGTTTTTATATACTCACATGGCCGAAGGGGTTGCTCTCTTCACGCTCATCAGGGATGAGAACGGGAATCCGGTTGATTTCAGGTTTGAAGATGTAAACCTCCGGTATGAGGAGATATTCAATTATACAGCCGATATGGTCAGGGGGAGATGTATATCAGATATTATCGGGTATGTCCCCTGTCTTCTGGCTTGCAGTTCGGTGGTTGAATCAAAAACCCCAATCTTCTTTGAAAAATTTCTCGCACGGCCTTCTAAATATTTCTCCATATCCGTATCTCCCTGGCTTGAAACCGGTTTTGCTATGATTTTTTCAGATATCACCCGGAGAGTAAAGGCTGAAGAGCAGCTGAGAGAGACGAGTGAATATCTTCAGAAGCTCATCACTCATGCCGGGACACCGATCATCGTCTGGGATAAAGAAGGGAACATCACCCAGGTAAATCAGGCATTTGAGGATCTTACCGGATATACCCAGGATGACCTGATCGGCAAGACCATCCGGTGCATCCTGCCCGAACATGAAGCCGAACGGTTGTTTTCAATCATCCATCTCACCAGCCTTGGCATGCATCTTGAATCGACCGAGATACCGGTCAGGATTAAAACCGGAGATATCAGGACACTGAAGTGGAATTCAGCGAATATTATGGATAATCACGGATCACTCCGGGCAACCATCGCCCTTGGAGTTGATATCACCAGGGAGAAAGAACTTGAAGAGGAGAATGCAACCGCAGTCTTCCAGCTCAAACGAAACCTTGCAGAGCTTGCAATCCTCAACGACGGGATTAGAAACCCGCTTGCGGTAATTCTTGCCTGCGCAGAGTTTCAGGATGAGACATCCTACTCCCGGATTATGCACCAGGTCTGGGAGATAGATAAGATGATCGATCAGCTGGACAGCCGGTGGATAGAATCAGAAAAGATCCTGAAGTTTCTTGAAAAACATTATCGTATCGGGTATACCGGCAAATCCGGAAAATACGAGAGTTCAGATCTGAATCAGGGATCTGGGTGATCTCTTCCTTCTTATGATGAATGCCACAACCTTTAATCATCGTATACGCGAGAACTTCCATCAGATATGATCTCTGTGCTTTTTGTCGATGATGAACCGGTCCTGGTTGATATTGGACGTCTGTTTCTTAAACGGGCAGGAGATTTTTCGGTAACAGGGGTTTTGTCAGGGAAGGAGGCAGTCAGTCTTCTCCAGGAGAACACCTATGATGTAATCATCTCTGACTACCAGATGCCGGGTATGAATGGTATTGAACTCCTCCGTTTTGTGAGAAAACAGTGTGGTGATATCCCTTTCATCCTTTTTACCGGCCGTGGTGATGAGGCGATTGCCCAAGATGCGGTCAACACCGGAGTGGACTTTTATGTCCAGAAAGGGGGCGACCCCAAGCTGCAGTTTGCAGATATTGCCCATAAGATAGAGACAGCAGTCGAGCGGAGACGGGCACTTCAGGCAATAAAAGCATCAGAGCAGCGGTTTCATGACATCATCAATTTTCTCCCCGACGCAACCTTTGCCATCAACACTGAGGGGATCATCATCGCCTGGAACCGGGAGATTGAACGGATCACCGGTACCCGTGCTGAAGACATGATTGGGAGAGGTGCATATGCCCATGCGGTCCCGTTTTACGGGTCAAGACGGCCCATGATCATCGATCTGCTTCTCCGTCCTGATCCCGGGGTTGAAGCGTCCTACCCGTCACTTCACCGGGAGGATCTTATCATCACCGCAGAGGGAGTATTGCATATCTCCGGAAGGAAACATTTCTTCCTGGCCAGGGCGTCATTCCTGTATGATCAGCATGGGAACATAGCAGGAGCGATAGAGAGTCTCCGGGATATTACCCCTCAGAAAGAGTCAGAAGAAAAGCTGGTAAGAATTATCAGGCATCTGCCGGTAGGTCTGCAGTTATTCAGGATAGAGGCTGATGGACGACTGGTCTGTCATGGCGGCAATCCGGCTGCTGAAGAGATGACCGGGATTAGCGGGAGATGTTCCCCTGGAAAAGCGATAGAAGAGGTTTTTCCTGATGAAGAAGGCCGGAAGATATGCACCATTTGCAGAAAGATTGCCATGGAAGGTGGTCGGGACTCCATAGACAATGTCCCTCTTTCAGCTGACGGATGTGTAAAACACTATACTATCAGGATGTTTCAGACAGACCCTGGAGAAGTCGCAGTGCTTTATATCTGAAACCTAGGCATAAGATGAGGAAAGTGATTATAGGTACCAGAAACATACGAGATACAATATGGGCCAGTCAAGAAAATACGAGTTCAAATGGGAACTATTAGGCGATATAGAGAAGGGCAGGCCGAATCTGGGAAATACTACCCGGCTTGAGGTGTACCGGCTCATGCAATATACGCTCCGTGACGTGCTTGAGCAGCGGTATGGTGATGAAGAAGCAGACAAAATCTTCAGGGAGGCCGGAAAGTTATCCGGAAGGGAGTTTTTTCACCACCTGCTTTCCGGATGCACCGGGATGCATGATTTCATCAGGAAATTCCAGGAATCACTCCGGGAGCTGGGTATCGGAATTCTCCGGGTTGAGGAGGCAGATGAGATCAGTGGCAGTTTTATCCTCACCGTTGCGGAGGATCTTGACTGTTCAGGACTACCTGAGCTGAATTATCCGGTATGTACCTTTGACGAAGGCTTTATCCGGGGTATTCTTGAAGAGATGACCGGAAACGAGTACGAGGTCAGAGAGGTTGACTGTTGGTGCACCGGAGATCGGACCTGCCGGTTTGAGGCTAATGTCCGCAGTTCCTGACAGGGTTTTTATGACTGACAATTCAGGCCATGATGCACTGACCCTGATTGAAGAGGTGATTGAGAAAGGGGGAGATATCCCGGAAGATCTCCCCGGTTCTCCGGAGGACCAGGAGAAACTCAAAAGAATTCTTGGAAAGATACATGAGATGCATTCTTTTGTCTCCCGCATGTCTGAAGGGGATCTGGACGCAAAGCTCTCTTTCCGGGGCTATATTGCCGGTCCCTTGAAGGCTCTCCAGTCATCACTCCGCCACCTTACCTGGCAGGCAAAGATGATTGCAGAGGGAGATCTCTCCCAGCGGGTTGATTTTATGGGAGATTTCTCTCTTTCATTCAACCGGATGGTAGCAAATCTTGCCGATAACCGGGATCAGCTGATCAGCAGGAAGGAAGAGCTCGAACGGTCATATGTTGCCCTTTCCCAGGCAAATAACAAGCTCAATATCCTCTCTTCCATTACAAGGCATGATATTCTCAATCATGTGATGGTGATTGTGAATTATTGTTTCCTGCTCAAGGAAGTGATTACAGATCCGAAGCTGAAGAAACAACTGGAGGCGATTGAGTTTAGCGGGAAAGAGATCCAGCACCTGATCGAGTTTACGAGGAGTTACCAGGATCTCGGTGTTCTTGAACCGATGTGGCAGCGTATCCCGGTAATTTTTACAAATCCTACCATATCCGGTCTTGTAAAGGATATCACCGTGCAGCTCCCGGACCAGTGTTATGAAATTTTTGCCGACCAGATGCTGGTCAAGGTGATGTATAACCTTGTTGAGAACTCGATTCGTCATGGTGGCGGCGTGAATGAGATTCGGATCTCCTATGTGGATGAACAGTCCCTTCTCCGGATTATCTACGAGGACAATGGATCCGGGATATCGGCAGATGAGAAAGAGAAGGTCTTCAAACGGGGTTATGGAAAGAATACCGGTCTTGGTCTCTTCCTTATCAGGGAGATCCTCTCTATCACCGATATCACTATCAAAGAGACCGGGACACCCGGTAAAGGGGTCAGATTTGAGATGACTGTGCCGGAGAAGTATTTCAGGAGATGTGGATCCTGAGCTACTCCTGCCGAATTGTGATAATTCCCGGAAAGAAGATCAGCGATGCCGAGTTTATGCAGTACCGCATCCCCGTGGGTGGTGGCCCGTCATCAAAGACATGCCCCAGGTGAGCATCACAAAGACCACAGAGAACCTCCGTTCTCACCATTCCAAAACTCGTGTCCTGTCTGGTCCTGATGTTCATGGCAGACACCGGTCCTGAAAAACTCGGCCACCCGGTCCCTGAATCAAATTTATCAACCGAAGAGAAGAGGTCTGTCCCACAACAGGCACACCGGTAGAGACCGGCTATCTTGGTTGCGTAAAATGCTCCGGTGAACGCCGGTTCTGTCCCTCCTTTCCTCGCAACATCAAAGACCTTTTTATCCAGGATTTGGCTCCATTCCTCGTCGGTTCTGTATACCCGTCTGATCTCCCGAATGGCTCCGGTATCAGCATGATAGATGGGGATGAGGTCAGAAGATGGCATATGATATAATAGGGTGATAAAAGGGATAAATGATATTATTTTTCCCAATCCTGTTCAGGTGCTTATATGGATTATTTTTGATAATCTTGCCTATTTGGTGATTATTGGTCATTGAGAGGGTATTGTCTATTGATTCGAACATATGGGGGTGTAGTAAATATTCGGTCCATGTTTTCATGCCCCCTTTTAAAAAATATGAAGACATTTTCCCCCGAGCAATTTTTCAGGTTGTCAAAATGGTCAGGAATAGTCACATAATATGGCCTTTTTAATCCGATAGATACAATAAGCGGATGCGCTGCACATATGGCAATATGGATTTCTGGAAACACAATTTGGGCTCAAAAAATAGAAAACATCATCAACTGGCGCAGCAAGGGATTGAATTCGGGAAAATTGTGGAGTGCCGGGCTTTGGCAATGTATCTGTACCAAAAATTATTCGTGCCGCCGTTCTGGCTAATTTTTTATCAGGGTTCCATGTCGTGATCTGTTCCGGGTAATTTCCGATATAGAGTCCGGTAAGAACGGTGCTTATTGAGCAATCAGCAGCCCCCATGGCAGCCAAGCGTTGGGCAATTTCTCCCCTCGACACCCCTTCACAGACGTTTCGAAAATCACCACCATATTGTGCATGCACGATTTCAGCAACTTTATGAATCCGCATGTGAGGCCCTTCATATGATGTCAGGCGGGGGATCTGATTCCATTTATCCGGTGTATATGTTGCAATCGTGCTGAAAATGTTCTCATAATTATCATCACCACAGATTGTTTTGAGAATCTGCGTGATATCATCAACTTTTGAATTCGGGACTATCAATGAGGATAAAAGGAAGAGATTTGCATCACTTCGGGAAATACTGCCAAAATGTTTTCCTTTTATGTGGGAATATATGAACGGAGAAAAATGTTGCACTCGTTTTTTGTGATGCCTGTCCCGGGCAAGGTTTTGCCTAAAGATCAGGTCTTCAGATGCAATCAGATAATGGGCATATGCTTCTTCTTTCATCCCGGCCAGGTCAAACAAGATCCCTAATATCCGGTATTGAATGGGCAGAGTGGCATAGGAAACTGCACAGTTAAATAAATGCCTGGCTTTTTCCAAATCATTTATTTTCCCCTCTGCAAAGGCAAGTGCTGCATACAAAGCAGGATCCTGAGGATATTTTTTCATTAAAAAATTCAGATATTTTAAAACTCGGTTCCTATTATTATTGAAATAAAGTGAGTTAACTGCGATTATCAGATCAAAATGCAGGTGTAATTTTGGATCAGATAATGAGGTTGTCTCCATCCAGCAAATTCCCAATGATTCTTTCAGGATATCTTTTGAATACCCGACTTCAGGAAGGAGAATCTCCTCTTCAAGATCACAATAACGGGCATTTTCAAAACAGACTGAAGCTGCAACTGGGAGCCCTTGTCTCTTGAGTATTAATCCTTTATATGCCCAGATATCAGATTCTGAATCTGATGCCTTCAGGAGCTGATTACATCTGGACAATGCCTCATCGTACCGGCCAGCTGAAATGAATTTTGATATCTCCCAATTTTCATTTTGGAGATCTGATTCATCTCCATTATCAGAGTCTCTCTCCTTTCTGCTCTCAATTGCTTTTCGAGGTTGTTTTACCATGGGATATCACGATGTGAATTTAATAAACGAGTCCTATCTTGAAGGTTTCCGGTTTTGGATTCGTGGATTCATGGTACCATATATCCAGAATTATTCCATGCCGATAGAGTATCAAGGTTTTTTTAAAGGGTCTACAGGTGTCGCCGATATATCGGTTCATATGAGTATTAT
>NZ_JAIWNS010000126.1 GCF_020216685.1 Methanospirillum hungatei
GTTGGGTCAAAGTGATGATTTGAGCTGTGGCTATGGCATACAGTCAAAGTTTTCTCTCTTGAATTTTTATGCCATATTGAAAAAATTCTTCGCGAATACACTCTGCGAGTTTTTTTGGAGTTATAAAATTTTCTGGGTTAGTCATGGTCATTTAGATGAATAATATATCCCTATTTTTTAGATAATAAAACCAGCCTTTGATATGAATTTAATCCTTGATATTTTGTACCGATGGGTATTTAAATAGCCTGCTGATAATAAATTTTTATCTGGATTGAAGGGATATGATATCTTTTTTGGGATAATGTACGGCAGACCTGGTATCAAGCTTTTATGAGGATATTGAAAAAACATATTTGAGTTACACAGATTTTCACTTTTCTGTGGTATCAGACAAAATCACATTATCAATATTTAAATGGTTATAAGTCAAAAGTTTTCATTATCCAAATAATATTTTAATTACATGTCACATGATGCCATACACTTCCCGTTTGTATTGCCTCCGGAAAGGCCAGAAAAGAGACGGAAAACAACATGATTGAAGTAATTTTATTCCATAATAGGGGTCTTATGGATGATAAACCTGCATTGAGATAATCAGAATTATATTCTTCGATAAATTAGTTACAGTATTCAGATTTTCCAGTATGAAGAGGTAATGATGATGACAGAGCGGGATGAAATACTTTCAATTTTAAAACGTGAATCTCATGATTTAAAGAGCCGGTTTGGTGTTTCAAAGCTCGGTCTCTTCGGCTCTGTTGTACGGGATGAAGCCGGAGAGAGGAGTGATATTGATCTTTTTATCGAGTTAGATCCTGAATCGGTAACCTACAGGAAATATCTTGATCTTGAAGTGTATCTCCAGTCATTATTTCCTAGAAAAGTTGAGATCGTCACCACGGATGGTGTATCTCCCTATATTCTCCCTTATATCTCTCAGGAGGTGGTATGGGTTTGAGATCTCACCGTATCGAAATGAAGGCATATACCTTTTCTGGAGAGTAAATGAAAGAAATAAATGAAATAAAATTGTTAGATCTGCTTAAAAATTATTACCACGATGATCTATGGAAATAAAATATCAAACTGCGTTTACAGAAATCGGACGGATATCAAACCTTATTGTCGAATCAAACCTTGATGATAAGCAACTCAGTAGATCATCAGACGCAGAAGAAAACCAGAATAAGTACAACTCAATAGTTAAGCCGGCAATATCAGAGTTTAGAGAAAAATACAACAACCTTTCTCCGAACCAGTTAATTAAAAAAATTCTCGATGAATTCTTACAAGCAAAAAACCTCACTCAATATTTTGACTCACAAGGACATCCATACTATGGCCAAAAAGTAAATCCATATGTCTGGGGTACAATAACGAAAAAAGATCCAACAATAAAAAATCAAAAATTTTCTTACTATCCCCAGTTATACATCACAATTCTACCCTTTGAAGTGCGATTTGGATTAACGTATGGCGATTATGTCGATGAATCTGATCAATCAGTTGAAAAAATTCGTTCTCAACCTCATTTGGCTGAAAAGATAATTCAAATACTATCAGATAACCATAAAATAAAATTTATTTCGACGGAAAAAGGAAATACAAAAAGAAGTTATATTGATTCTCATAAAATTAACAACTCAGCAGATATCATCAAATATTGGACTAATGCATCTGCTTTAATTCAGATAGTTCCAGTTAATGAAATCCCACCAGATATAAAATACGAAATTGATTCTACCTTTAATGCATTATTAGAAATTTTTCTTGAATTATCCGGAGAAAAAATGTCAAATCAACAAATTACTCTTGAACGACTTAAGCCCTATATTGACTATTTTGTGAACAATCGCGATGAAATTGAGAGAAAAAATAAAATCAGGGGTTTTAATACATTAAGAGAACAGCATGACTTTATGAAAAAAGAGATTCCCTATTCATTTTCAGATGAGAATCTATTAAAACTGGATATTGAAACATTTAACCGAATTGTTTCGGGGTTCTTTACAATATATAAATTTAATATACCGAATGAAGATTTTGAACGAAATAGAGCCGGAGAATGTTTATATTCAGAGATAGGATTTGAAGAACTTAAAAAACGGATATATAATTTCCTATATGGAGATGGTTCAATTTACGATCGGTTTATCAGCACAATTTCTTCAACTAAAAACGTTGGTGCAGTTTTTTTATCAGAATTACTTTGTTATCGATTTCCTAATGACTATCCTATTTATAACACGCCATCAAAAAAAGCATTATTCAGCCTTAATTTAATCTCAAGCTCAAAATATGAAGGATCTGGACAAGAATACTTCTCTTATGTCCAGGTGATGAAATTTTTACTAACTACTGTACGTCAAGATAAAAATTTTCATGATGCTGATTTCTGTACTCTTGAAACATTTTTAATGGGAATCAATAGGTATCTTTCTTTAAATCATGCCTATATTGAAGAAAACTCTTCTAATAATGGTTTAATTGATACTCCATTGACAAAACTTCTGAAAAGAAAGGGTCAAATAATTTTATATGGTCCACCGGGAACAGGAAAAACATACCAATTTAAGGATATTAAAAACAACCTAGATAATTCTCCCTTTACATTAAAGACGTATGATTACGAAGATATTGAATTTTACTGGGTTCAAATAAGTAAAAAATCTCAATTTAATTTCTCAACCATTGATTTAAACAAGATCTATACATACAGATGGAATCATGCCTATAACTGGGATATGTATTTTATTGCCATGAAACCTGGTGATATCCTTGCATGTTATGGTTATGATGAACACCGAATCATTGGATTTGCAAAATGCATTGATAAAGGAGAAGATACTTTTCAATATCAGTTTATCACAATTACCTCTGGACCCAGTTATAGTATACTTCGGGATGACACTGAATTTCGTTCAAGTATAATTATTCGAACTAAAGCAAATGCCATAATCAGGCGTATTGAGCCGTTAGATTTTGAAAGAATTGTTGCACTGGCAGGAAAAGATCTGTCACAATTAAATATTACAACCAAAACTACAGAAACAACTATAAAACGAACAGAATTTATCACATTTCATCAATCGTTCAGTTATGAAGAATTTATTGAAGGCCTTCGTCCTCATATAAAAGATGAAGATAAAATATCATATGAGGTACATGAAGGAGTATTCAAACGATTCTGCAGAAATGCCTTTAATGCTTTAGTTTCTTCAGCAAATCTCTCATACCAATGGAACAAAGATTCCGATATCCCTGAATTAATCCCTGAAGAAAAAAGAAAACTCTGCAACCTTGCAGAACAATATCCTTTTTACTTATTTATCGATGAGATAAACAGGGGAGATATCTCAAAAATATTTGGTGAACTCATCACCCTTCTTGAAAAGGATAAACGATTGTGTTCAGATAATGAATTAACAACACGACTTCCTTATTCTCAAACGATGTTTGGAATCCCCCCAAATCTCTATATTATCGGGACCATGAATACTGCTGACAGATCCATCGCTCTTATTGATATTGCTTTACGAAGAAGATTCGGATTTATTGAAATAATGCCGGATTATAAACTCCTCCGAAACACTTTTTCAACACAAAAAAACCCTGATGTAAAGGATGTTTTGGAGATGTCCGTGAACCTTCTTGAAATAATAAATTCCAGAATTATAAAGGAACATGATAGAGATCATCAAATTGGGCATAGTTTCTTTTTGAAGCTTCAGAATTGCAAGGATAGGAATTCAGCTATTGAAGAACTAGCAATAATCTGGTATCATGAAATTATTCCATTACTGCAGGAATACTTCTATGATTCACCGAAAAGTCTGTTTAACGTCATTGGAAGTGATTTTATTGAATATAATAATAAATCCTATACATTAAAAGAAAAATTGTCTTCCGAAGAATTTTTCACGGCATGTCTTAAAATCTGTAAAAATCTGGATTTAGATGAAATATAATCCAATTTCGTTATTTGAATGGGTTGAATACTCCGTTCAGGAAGGTGAAAATGTTGGTGTTGTTGGTACGATTCTAACCTTACCACCCGGTGTTTTTAAATTATTTGATGAGATTGATCCGAAAGAGATCATCTGCAAAAGAAAAAATAATACCTTAAAGCCAAATAGTCTGGCTGGAGTAGTTCGAATCGGGGGAATTTCTTTTCAGTTTCTTCCGAAACTGTTTAAAAATAATTATGAAGAGCATAAATCAATAATCACAAAAAATCTTATTCTAATGCTTTCTTATTGCGATATTCCTTTTAAGGTTTCTGATCTCTCACTATTAGATCATGAAGAACTGGATATGCTTGATTTCTATATCGACATATTTGCTAATAAACTCAACACTCTCCTAGTAAGAAATCAACACCGTCAATATCAAAAAAAGACTGATTATTTAAAGTTTAGTAAAGGTAAATTGAATATTCATTCATCAGTAAATCCCACAAAACTTCATGTAATTCCTTGCATTTTTAGTGAATTTTCATATGACACTCCATTAAATAGGCTATTCAAATATTGTGTAATGCTCATGATGCGACATGTCAAAAGAGTAAAAACAAAAGAACACTTACGGCAAATTCTTTTAATTCTTGAACCTGTATCTTATAAGCCCTTTACTTATAATGAAAGTAAAAAACTGGTATTGGATCGTTTGAGTAGAGCATTTGAACCATTTCTAAAATTTTGTCAAATTTATCTATCTCATAGTACTCTCTCTCTTCAAGCATCACACATTGAATTTTTTTCTCTTCTTGTTCCAATGGAAAAAGTTTTTGAACAATTTATTGCGGGTGTATTTGATAAATACAGAAAAGAATTTTTTTCAGAGAAGGTGTCAGTGAAAACCCAGTATAACAAGGGAAATCTCATAAGCGATCCTGAAAAGGTTGATGGAGAGGGATTGTTCCAATTGAGGCCAGATATTTTCATTAACCATCCCCAAACTCCTGTCATTATTGATACGAAATATAAATTGCTTAATGAAACGGACAATAAAGCAGGTGTTATTGAATCCGATGCGTATCAAATGTGCGCATATGGTGCTAAAGGGAAAGTTACTGCTTTAATGTTATTATATCCGGATACAGGAGATAAGATCTTTAGAAATTGGGAGATACCCTATGAATATACCAAAAAAGGTTTACTTGTCAGGACGATTACTCTTTCACACGATTTATCGTCAATTGACGGATGGAATAAATTCCTAATGGAGCTTTTCTCATATGCTAGAGATCTGCTCAAATATGGTAAAAAGTATCAGATAAATGATCCTTTAGAGATGCACCAAATTGTTTGATATGTCGATTTTTTGAAAAAAAGGAATTAAACTCTTCATTGGATAAATTATGGCAAGCATAACCTCAAAGGATATTAATAATAAAAACTGGATTACTCTGACTGGAGAAAAAATATGACTATTAAGAAGAAAGGAGAAACCATACTTATTCAAAACCGTCACCTTTCTCAGTTAGATCTCTTTGTTTGTCAAGTATTGGATATTCTGACCGAATACACATCATATGTAATCGTAAGTGGCTATGTTGCCATATTATTTGGTAGATCCCGAAGCACAGAAGACGTTGATATTATCATTCCTTTTTGTGATTTCTCAACTTTTGAGAACATTCATGATATATTAATCATGGAGGGATACGAATTTTTAAACGCTGAGGATGCCGATGGGCTCTACTCAATATTACTATCAGGATCAGCAATACGTCTCTGTGAAATGAACCGTTTTATTCCAAATATCGAAATAAAATTTATTAAGAACGAATCCGATGAGTATTCTTTCACGAACCGGGTTAAATTGGTAGTAGATGGGAAAACCTTCTGGATTAGTCCTATTGAGATACAGATTGCGTATAAATTTTGGCTCGGGAGTGAGAAGGATGTTGAAGATGCGATTTTCATCAGGGAAGTATGTAAAGATTTTATCGACGAAGATCTCATAAAAGAATTTTGTCTATCCTTTGGAGTTGATTATGAAACCTCCTGATCCTGAATTCCGGGAAAGAAACCGAAAGGAACGGTTATGGTTTGTAAAAAAACAGGCTGAGTGGGTGCGTTCGGTCCCGAATGAAGTCTGGAGTGAACAACAATGCAACCTGATAAATGCCTTGTATGCACATAATGACCAGTTTCCACTGACGAAAGAACAATACCTGGATATGATAGAGACGGCACGGGCACTCTCCAGGAGAAGGAAGGGATCTCCACCGCTCCCGAAGAGATTTCGGCGTATGGAATAATTTTGGCTCATCATCGCTTCAATTGGGTAAGTCAGATTTTTGTTAACAAAATCTCAAGTAGATATCCATTGATCAAATCTCACCATTCCGGTATCCTCTTATACAAGCAGAGGGCGCCGAATAGGAAGAATGAATATTTATTTCAGATGACAATGGCCCGCTCAGGTTATCCGTGGGGAAATTATAAATTCGTATACATTGATAATTATTTACTGCCCCTGCCCTGATCGTCGTGCCTCTAAGCTGGATGATTGAGCGGGGGTATTCTTTTCGTAATCGTGCTCTATATTGTATAGTCCTCTCCATGGTGGTTTTCGTTTTTTTTCAGGATGATCTCTTTCAGTTCATATTCGCTCGTTCATCAATGTTTTTTGACAGGAGAAAATGAGCAGTTTTGTCTACGATATGCTATTCCCAGTGGTGTAATGGATTATTCTGATCCTATTATCTTATCAGGTTACGGCCAGTCTCCATTCATATCAGAATAACTGAATACAAACCGCTCTAGAGAAAACAAACGTTACTCAGCCGAACCGAACCGAAACTACTTAAAATATTAAGATTTAAAAAAAATATGGGCAACAGTTCTGTTTTTAGGATTTTTGAATCTCTCCCCAGACTGGGTGGGGGCGATGATGAGCACACCAAAAAGGCATATTCACGTATCACAGACCTCCCTCCAGGAGGTGGTGAGATTCTTGATGTCGGGTGCGGGAAGGGAGCACAGACGATGGCCCTTGCCCGCCTGTGCCCGTCCTGTAGGATACGAGCGGTAGATATCCATCAGCCGTATCTCGATGGATTGGAAGAAAAAATAATTGCCGAGGGTTTTTCAGGAAGGATCAAAACGGTCTGTGCATCTATGGATGATCTTCCCTTTGAAGAGGAATCTTTCGATATAATCTGGGCTGAAGGATGTGCCTCTATCATCGGAATCGAACAAGCAGTCAGGTACTGGAAAGCATTCCTGAAACGTGGTGGATATATCATGATCTCGGATATATTCTGGTTTATAAAGACCCCTTCCGAAGAGGCACGGGAATTTTTCGCCGAATACCATCCCATCATGATGACCGAAGAAGAAGGAATATCGATCATCCGAAATGCCGGACTTGAACTGGTTGGTTCCTTCCGGCTCCCTTCACGAGTATGGGAAGAAAGTTTCTACGGACAATTGAGGGAGAGGTTTGGAGGACTTGAAGAGGAATTTGCAGATGATAAGGATGCTCTGATGGTGATTGATGGATTGAAAAGGCAAACCGACATCTTTGACAGATACTCATCAGAGTTTGGAAATACGTACCTGATAATGAGAACCCCCTTGTGAATAATACTCCTCTCTGATTTTTTCGATTGGACCCTTAAAATTCTAAAATTTATCCGATTCTTATTCGCTCGGATTTCCACTGATCATCAAAGATAAGGTGAGATGTAATAATACCGCCTCTTCATCAGTTTTAATAAGTTGATGAAACGTGAGTAAAAATCTTTTAGATTTTTCCAAAAAAATAAAAAAACATGGAGGAAATTCGATCTTATAATCCTGCACGCTCAACAATAATGTCTGCTACCTGTTTTGCACTGGTAAAGGGGAAATCAGTGGCATTTAGGAGTTTTCCTGCTTCTCCGGCGGTCATCTTCAGATCTCCCACCTGACAGGTGGTATCCGCCCCTGCAGGAAACGCAGCTAGTAATGCTTCAGGGGTGTCTATAGGAAAGGAGGCGTTTGCAAGTGCTCCTGAAATCTGTGCATGGATCTGGTCTTTTACTGTTGTCATTCTTCTCACTCCTCAATCATGCATGCAATTTCCTGGGCAGCATGAGCAATTGGGTAGTCATTGCTGTGGATCTGGCATCCGAAGCAGGCAGACATGGTTTTATCCAGAGATTCCTGTGCTTTTTCTGCAGGGACTTCTGTACCGGTACATTTCCATGTAGGCATCTGTCTCACCCATACTACATCATCCGTTGAATAAATATACTTGAGCGTCATTAAAATAACTCATGCAGATTGAGGTACATTTTACTAACTCGAAAAGTTATCTCCTCATCAGTCTAACAGAAAGGTACAGGTATGGAAAATCCATCTGAAACTCATCCTCCTCTTGATTCGATTAAACAGGAGATTCATTCACTCCGTGAAGAACTTCACCGGTTTATTGAACGGACAAATCAGATTCATGTAAACTCCATTATTTCAGATATCAGGAATGAATACTCCGGATTACTGGCACATCATCAGGTTGAACGAGCAGGAGACTGTCTTTCTCATGCCATGGTTCATGAATGCACGATGCATGACACCTGTTTTCAGGTTTTTCTTGATTTTCTCACTACCACTTCACAGCATATCAAAAATGGTGAAATTACCGAAGAAATGGTTCAATCCTATGAAAACCAGATTGCTGAGCTGAAAAAGAAAGGCCCATTTGATAAATGTGATATCTGTTTTACCGAAGTATTTCGGTTATTCAATAAACAAGTGGATCTTATGAGATCCCTTGGGATCCTGGATAGAAAAGACAATGAAACTTCACTGGTCCAGATCTCTGATGAGGAGATCGTTACACAGATGATAGAACCATTCTCAAGTCCTACCCGGTTTCAGATAATTCAGGCGGTTTCAAAAGAGACCAAAACATTCTCAGAACTCTCTCATCTGACCAGACTCAGGGGTGGAAATTTATTATTTCATTTAAGAAAATTACTAGAAGCCGGTATGATCATTCAGAGGCATGAACGAGGGGATTATATTATAACCGAAAAAGGATTCCGGATACTCACATCATTCCTTGATACGTACAACTCAGTCAAAAGGATGGATGAACGGGAACAGTAAAGATTTCATCAGATTATAATCCCTGTCCATCAGACTGATTTTCCATGTCTTAAATCTCGGGTATTGACTTTGATAAATATCCCTGGAATGCCTGATTTTTAAATCAAGTCTTTGATATGGGTTTTGTTTCCCTCTGAAATACTTTCTTCAGAAAGAAGAGTCATACAACTGGTCAATCCTGGATTGATACAATGGATGAGAGTGAGGAACTATACGATTCTCGTTCGTCATAGTAGGACTGATCAGGTCGGGAATGTATGAGGAAGAGGGACTTAGATCAAAGTACGTTTCTCAACAGATTCAATTAATAATTAAACATTAACACAAAAATTATCGTGTCAAAGATTATTATCCCACTCATATGGCAGAGGATACCGATGTTCCAGGTCTGGTCCTCAAAAGCCTGAAGTTAAATCCCCGGGGACTGACCATAACCGATCTCGCGAAAAAACTTCATAAGGACCGTAATAGTATCGCCCGATGTCTGAATATTCTCAAAGCTGAAGGAAGGGTTGAATCAAAAACAATAGGTTCAGCCCACGTCTACTGGATATCACAACGAATTCCCTTATCTGCTTTTTTGTGTTTTACCAGAAATATGATCCTTATCGTGGATGAAAATCTCAATATCGTCCAGGCAAATGAGCATTTCATACGGTTTTGTAATATGAAGAAAGAAGACCTCATCGGACGGCATATCATTGAGGATGCGATACCGGTAGTCTCATCTCCAGAATCCGTTGCGACGATTACCTCACCGAAAGGAGATCATGTCATGACTGAGATCCGCTACTCCACCGATAAGAAAGATCTCTTTTTTAAAATGGAGGTTATTCAAACAATATTTGACGAAGGTGATACCGGTCTTACTCTCATTCTTGAGGATATTACAGATACGAAAAAATACCTGAAAAATATAGAATTTCTAGCTCATACTGCCATGGAACTTGTTGATCTGCCATCCGACGCGAATATTTATGAGTATATTGCCGACAGGGTGTCAGAACTCCTTCCAAAACCCCCCCGGACCTGGGTTGTTTCGTATGATCCAATTAGAAATGGGTATATGATAGAGTCAATCCGTGATACATCATTTTTCGAGTGCTCAAAACAGCTCAATAATGGAAATGATGTGTCTGGTCTTGTTTTTCCCATTCAGAAATATATGAGTAAGCCTCCTTATTATGAGACCGTTGAAACGATGAAGATCATGAGGGAATTTCCATTTCGCCCCTTTTTTCCCTACGAACCGGTTCAATTTTATGATATCTGTAATGAGGTATTTTCAAGGGAAGCCTGTGAAGCCTTTATCGTGCAGCAATCTATAGGGAAGATGTGTATCGCTGGTCTGGCCTGGCAAAACAAGCTCTTTGGATTTGTAGGAATGTGTCTTCATCCAGGTGAAGAGCTGGAAAATCATATGGTTATTGAGTCATTTATTCGTCAGGCCTCGATTGCGATCGCCAGAAGACGTACGCAGGACTGTCTGAACCAGAGTGAATCACGATTTCTTGATGTTATGGGATATATGGGCAATCCGGTTCTCATTACAGACTATGCCGGAGGAGTCAGATACCTCAATCCTTCGTTTACCTCTGAATTTGGATATACACTCGATGATATTCCTGAATGGAATACCTGGGTCCGGAATTCTTGTCCCGATAATAAAAGCAGGGAGCTATTGATGCAAATGTATGAGCGATTACCTGAATCGGCCTCTCCGGGGTTCATGTGTTCAGTTCAGTGTAAAGATTACTCTTTAAAACGTGTTCATATCCGATGTGTTGCATCTCCTGATGGCATGAGGACGGTAATTTTTAGAAATAGTTCTGATATCTCTCCACCGTCGGGTTTGGCTTCGTCCGTATAGATCGGAATAGAATGAGAATATGGCTCAAAGAAAAGGATGTTTCCTCATTCACGATATTATCATAGCAAGGTTATGAGTACTAGATCCTGAAGTATGAGAATGATTACATCAGTCTGAAAATGATTATAAAGATGAGGAATACCTTTTTCAAGCTCACTCAAGATACACCAGAAAGTTCATACTCCCCTGAATTATCAAGAAACCTTATCATCAACCGGGGAAAATGTATGGTGCATCATATGATCAAGTTTAGTATTGGAATGTTCGGACTCATGTTTATCATGGGTTGTCTGGTATCTGTTGTAACAGCCGATTATGATTATAACGATTACTATGGAACCTGGGGAACAAAGTTAAAAACTGACTTTACTTTAGATTCCACTGTGAATACCGAGCGTGTATATAATCCGAATACCGGGTTTAGTATTACCAGCACACCACCAGGAGCAGAGATCTTTGTCAATGGCGAAAGTGCAGGTATTACCCGTTCATTAAAGGCAAAGGAAGTAAAAGGACTTATTCCAGGGGAATATAATGTTACCATAAGTTTTCCGGGATATAAGGACTATGCTGGTAACTATACGGTAAATGAGGGTGAGATTAAAAGTATTGAAGCTGTTCTTTCAAAGTTGTAAGGGCTGCTTTTATTCTCTGACTACCACATTTTCACCCATTTTTCTTATAGTTCTCATGTATTTTGAGTAAATTCCTGAATCGGATGGGAAAAAATGATACTGTCTCATGATTCCATCCCTCCTGTAGGATCTTCTCAATTATTGTTTCCCGGGTTTTCGTTGGATGAAGTTCTAATCTTTCATCATATATCGATTGAATGAGAGTGCTCTCAGGGTGTACACCTGACCCATGAACAGATGTAGGGCATATACCGGTTTTGAATCCGATCATATGTCCCATCATCTTTCATCCCGTCAAGCGTCTCCTGCCAGGATTTAATAACCGAATCAGGTGTTTTCCTATTAAAACCAATATAAACCCTTTGTAATGGGACATTTCCTTCGATGATCTGAAATTCAGGCATATTCTGCCAGATGGACCGTTTCACATTCTGAGCGTAGATATCTTTCGTCCCCAACCAAAAATCCGCCTTTTTTTCTGCTAATGCATGAATACAGGCAGCATCGGAATCAAGCGAAAGAATATTGTCAAACCCCTGGGCAGTAAGATACCACTCCCTGGCATCATTACTCACTACAGCAATCTTCCCACAATGCTTGAATGATTCAAGTGAGGTATTGTTAAGCTGATTATCCGACCTGGAAAAGAAGGAATACTCAAGATCCGCAATCGGTCCTACCCATTTGAACATTGACTCACGCTCATGAGTCATAATTATCGAATAGATCGCTGTATTGGGGGTCGTAATGACCGTTCGGTATCCCTCTGCCCAAGGCACCATATGAATGGGATATTTGACACCAAGTCGACGCATGATCTCTTTTACGATCTCAGTCGAGCGGCCTGAAAGTTGTCCATGTTCATTAATATAGTTAAAAGGGGGCTGTTCCTCGGTATATAGTACAAGCGAATCTGAATCATCCAAACTCTGGTTAAGTGTCAGGTTATCTGTCTTATACTCCGTATCTGTTATGATACAACCACTCATCATGGCAAAAATCATGAGGAGAATACAGACGATGCTTTCCACGCCCCCCCGGCTCTTCATATCATAGTGTACTACATACCATACGATAAGCAATCCTACTCATAGTATCCTCAACCGTACCTGTATACCCGTATACTCATTCGAGGAGGTCAGGGGAGGTACATAATATATCAGGAACACACACCGTCATGAGATGAACGGGCAGGAGGGTACATGCATGCATACCTCATTCTCCCATATCAGGGACAGACTCATCATCGCTGTCATCACGTTGAGATTTATCATGGGTGGGATTGACAGTTCCATCCTGCCTCTTGGTATATCGTCAATTGCATGGGATTTTGGAGGTGATTATGCCTCATTCCTCTTCCTTATTGAAGGGGTCATATTTGCAAGTGCCCTCATCTTCTCCGGCCGTCTTGGGGATCAGGTAGGTTTAAAACAGGTATTCCTTGCAGGAGTACTGCTCTTTACCGCCGGATCTCTGGTATCAGCCTTTGCACCCGGTATTGAATGGCTGATGATAGTAAAAGCCTTCTCCTCTCTTGGCCTGACCATAAGCCTTGCAGTATCTGTCCCCATCCTTATGGTGTTTATCAGAAAAGAGCATCAGGGACGGGCCATCGGCTATACCGTCATGGGAACGAGTATCGGCACGATCATCGGCCCGGTTATCTGCGGACTTATCCTCCAGTCTTTTGGATGGAGATCCATGTACTTCCTTCTTCTTCCCTTTGGTCTTATCATACTGATCGCAGGAATATATAGCATTCCACAAGGGCCTTGCAGAACAATCCGTATATCCTATGATCTTCCTGGTTTTTTTCTGATATTCCTGACGCTCGGAGTCTTCTGTATTGGAATGAACCTGGGTCTCATAGAACAAAATCCCCTCATCTTTGCACAAGGACTCATAATCACAATCCTGGCCGGAGCAGGGTTCATCCTTTGGGAGCGGAGGGCAGAAGAACCACTCCTTGATCTCTCTTTTGTCTTTCAAAAAAAGGTCATCATCCCCCTGATCATTGCCTTTAGTATCTATGCAGTATACCGGATATCAAACTACTTTATCCCAATATACCTCTCAGAGATTCAAAAGATACCTCCCGTTATGATAGGACTCATCACCAGTATTGGTGCAGTCATTCCTGCAATTATAAGTCCTCTCTGTGGGATCTATATCGAGAGGAAAGGCATATTCGGAACAGTACAGCTCATTATCCTCTCCGCTGTATCTGGTATTTTATCAAGCCTGTGCATGATCATCATACCCTGGACCGGTTGGTTATGTGGTGTATATATCTCATTATTCTTTCTTGGTCTGATGTTTGCTCTGGGATGGACTGCTGCATACAGTTATTACTATGCCCATATAACTCTGGATAAGGCCGGGGTTGCGGGAGGTATCTTTGAAACCATTGCAGAACTGGCAGGTTTACTCTCGATATCCATGGTTCAGATCTCTTTTGCTGCAGGTGTCCTCATCTCAACCGGAGGGACCATCTCTGCCCGTGATATCATCTGGGAATCAATCCCCGGAGTGCAGACAATATACCTCGTAAGTCTGCTCGTCTGTATCCTGATCCTTCTGCTTGGTATGAACGCCAAAAGACGGAACAGAACCGGCCTGGACCAGAACGGTGTGTAATTTCGTATATCATGAAATCTTATTTTCGCAGGAAGAGAATGTGTGTTCCATCATATATCACCGGACAGAATATGAGTATGTGGGCTCCTGGTCGTCATGGGTTGACTGGTTTTGATGACCAGCGGCCAGGTTGTATGATTATGATGAGTACTATGGGTCATGGGAAAAAACGACTGATTTTACCAAGGATTCAAAGCTTCATACTAAGTCACCCTCTGATCCAAACACCGGGTTGAACATCATCAGTCTTCCTCCTGAAGCAGAGATATCTGTCAATGGCGAGAAGAAGGGGACTTACCCGTTCAGTAACACCAAATGAACTCAAGGGCCTGATTCCAGGAGATAATGTCATTATCACGTTTCAAGGAATTGAGGAGTATGCTGTGAATATTCTATTCTTCCTGTAGGGTCTTCTCACTAATTATGTTTCCCGGTTTTTCGTGAAATGAAGTGCTAATCTTTCATCATATATCTTTTCAGAGCTTCTCCAGTGTCTCTCTGTCTGAAACCGGGAGTTACACTTTTTATTGAAAGATGGGTAACTCTCAAATACTATTGAGTCCTGAATACATTCATATCAACAATTGATGTTGGTGAAGGAAATGATCAAATATGGCATGTGTGTACTTTTCTTTATCATCATAGCAGGATCTTTGGTTTCTGCTGCTTCTGATGATGAAGACGGAATTGACTGGTTCAAATATTATCTTGATCACTATCTTGGATATGGATCACCATGGTATTATACCGGTCTTCATGCTCCAACGTTTGATTATTCTGATATGTTCAAGACACCAACAATTTCTAATATTCAGGATTTACTCAAACCCTCTGGTTCGGATACCAATATTGGACAATCGAATTACTATCAAAACACCGGATTTTTGATTACAAGTTCTCCCCCCGGAGCGGATGTGTATGTGAATGGTGAATTTAAAGGGAAAACAAGGACGTTGAATTCATTGAAAGTATTTGGTCTGGAGTTTGGGACTTATGAACTGGTCATCAGATATCCGGGGTATTCTGATTATAACCGATCCTTCACCCTGTTCCATAATGAGGTGCTGAGCATAAAGGCGGTTTTAAAGCCTCTTGAAAAAACGACCGGGTGAAGATTTTTCTGGCCGGAATTGAGTGGGGGCTTTTTAGATACGTTTGATTCGTGGATGAGGAAGACAAAAAGATTAACCCGGTATCAGGTGACCGGGTTTTTCATGACAAATCAGACTTTTTTAAGAGGCATTTTATACATGACTGCGTTCGGGTATTGAGCAGAAATAGTATCCCATATTTTTACTGCTCTGTTATAATATGCTGTAGCCCAATTATATGCACCTGTACCGTCAATGACTGGTGAATCTTTCTCCCAATCTTTTTCATAGGTATTATAGAGATCCATAACGCTGAGCGTGTATGAAATAAATGTCATGATATTTTCTGCTTCAGCATGTCGTTCCTGACTTACT
>NZ_JAIWNS010000127.1 GCF_020216685.1 Methanospirillum hungatei
CTTAAAGTGATATATGGACAATCACGTTGCTCTACCTCATACAATTCTTCAGTGGAATCTAACCCTCCCTCCTCATACTTCCCAGCCAGGAGTTGTCATACTAATTCCTGACTGGGTGTATGGACTGCTTCCCCTATGTGGGCCCGGAGTACGAAAAGACATCTGGATCAGGGAGGAAAAATTCATTGATGAGATATACCGTTTTTTTTATCAGAGCGGATTTGGCGTACTTACCCTGTCTTGTCCAATGGAAGCTGATGAAATTCCATCTGATGCTACCATATTAGCTGCTACACAAATCCCCGATGCATATGTAACAATAAAAAAATTAATGAAAGAATCCTCCTGTAATCTGAATAAATCTGTAATATTCGGGCATGGATTTGGAGTGTGTATGATGTGTGAGCTGGTTGCATATGGTCTGAAACCCGCAGGATTTATAGTTGCAAGTGGTATCTATTCGGATGTTGAATCAATTCTTACTCAGAAATATTTCCCTTTTAAGGATCTGAATCTGCAATCTGCCGGGGTAGAGAACCATTCTCCGGTTGATCCTGATACTGCACTGATTATAAAGAACCTTGGAAAGATCCTGCAGGCAGCCCGAAGAGGAAGAGAAAAGATTAAACTGAAGGAATTGAATCATTTCCTCGAGTTACCGATTCCAAAAAGATTATTTTCAGATGAATCATCACCCTCTGCATTATTATCCACACTTGATGCCCCATCTGTAATTCTACATGGTTCAGGGGATCTGGATATTTCAGTAACGAATGCCTTTTTTCTTGAGACCAAATTAAAACAGAAGAACAATTCTGTAAGTCGGATTGTAATGCTTGATGATGATCACTGGTTCAGGGAGATGCCACATGATATGGCGGAACGAATACGGGACCGATTATCTGGTGAATGCATTCAACACCCGATTGATAAGCGTTTTTTAAAAAATGTGCAGATATTTGTCGAGGATGTACTAAAGATTCGTCGAACAAAAAAGGATATACCAGATATCATCACGGTTACGGATTCGACCATGACTTCATCATCCATGCCGGGAATAGAAAAAATTATCTGAAGATTGCGGGATCCATTTTATGACACACTATGCTCATACATGCAGGGTGATTCTTCATGCGCAATTGAATCAGAATTCATGATCTCTCTATGAAAAATTATTTATTCGTGAGTGTTATTGGTTTTCATGAGAAAAATATTACCCGGTATGAATTACCAAAGTACATGATGCGAGAAAAAATTCTGATTAGTCTGATTTTGTCTTTATTTCTTTCAGTTTTCATATTCACTGCAGGATATGCAGAGGTGAATACAGGAGAACCCTCACAGTCAATGAATCTGGTCAGTTATGATGATACAGTAGGTTTATTTGAGATTCGGATAGTCTCACCGGAGATGCTTGAAACCGTTCTGCTTAATTATGGAAAACAGGCAGTCCCACTCAAAGTTGAACGGGGTCTATTTATTGGCGTTCTTACTCCTGGAATACTGTATTTACGTGGTGATTTGAATGAAGAGGACTTTCCGGTCAGGCAGATTATTCAAGACAGTACTGATGAGAAAGTGGGGAACCATCTGATCGATATCACATTTGGTCGTGATAATTCGAAAACTGAGTTGTTTGATAATACGAAGGAATACCTCATCTGGTTTGATGCGATGTATCGCCCTGAAGATCTTCAGACAATTCGTGAATTTATTGAGGAGATAAATGATCTCTCCCAGACTACCAGGTTCAGTGATGATGATATCGCTCTTCCTTCATATAAGCCAAATTACAATCCGATTCCCTATATTTATTATAAAATTAGCATTGTTGACAAAGATTTGCTGAAGGAAAAGTTGGATAAGCGTGATAGTTCAAAAGAACAGATTCTGAAGGACAATAATGGGGTTTCAGTCGCATTAGTTCGAAATGATCATCTCTTTCTTCTGAATGATCTCTCCGGAGATGAACGAAAACATTTCCTTCTCAAAGGACTTCTCTTTAGCATGGGATTTCATGGGGAGAGTAAGTTGCAGGATAGTTTCTTTTATAATCATGGAATTAAGACTGTATTATCTCCATTAGATAAAATGGCAATAGAACTTTTGTATGGGGGACGTCTCCAATCCGGCCTTGATGTTGAGGCAGTGAAGAAAACCCTGGGTATAGTCTCAAAAGAATAATATCAATAAAAATTAAACAAAAAACAATATTTTCAATAGATCTATAGGATCTCTAGAGATCGTAACAACTTAATTATTAATACCAATATTTCGTAATACTATATTAACAAAATATGAAACAGGAGTAATCAAATGAAGTGGTATACCATTTTTTCTCTGGCCTGCCTCGTAGCAATCCTTCTCCCGGCCGGGTGTGTATTCGCATCAGGACCGGAATCGGATCAGTCACCGGTACACAATGAACAAACAACAGCACCAGTATCAAAAAGTCCATCTGAATCCGGCTCTGAAATCCAACGAACGGATGATGATCGGTATTTTTACAATATCAGGATTGTCTCGCCCAAAGACCTGGAATCCATGAAAAATGAATTGAACAGTGATGAATCACTTATCAGAAACGAAAACGGTGACATCATTGGTATCGTCTCTCCTCGAAAACTCTACATCCGGGGAGACCTTGTCGATCTTCAGAAAGAAACTGGCAAGACAGGAAAGACCTTTGATAAAACCGACGTTGCAGAACACCTTGTTGATATTGTCTTTGGTAATGATAATGCAAAACTGAATCTCTTTAAATCCAATAAGGATTACCAGTTCTGGCTTGATGCGTACTACACTACTGATGATACAAAATATCTTCTTGAATTAGCAAAGCTCCTGAATACCCTCTCTGATACAACCGAGTTCGAAGATGAAGAACTGGCTCTCGGGTTCCTGAAGACGAATTATGCAGATGTTCCCTATAATTTCTATAACATCAAGATAATCCCTCAAAAGATGCTTGATGAGTTCAAGGATAATCGAAAGAGTGATGAGCGTCTGATTAAGGATTCAGAGGGAAAACTCATAGGCATTGTAGGAAATGATCACCTGTATCTTGTTGATTCAATGTCATTTGACGATCGGAAATACTACATGCTTTATGGTACACTCTATAGTATGGGGATGCATGGAACAACCTATTCAGAAAAGGATAGTTTCTTTTATCAGGTGGGAGGAGTCAGAAATACTGAATTATCTGACCTTGATAAAGAAGCAATAAAATTACTGTATGGTGGACGGCTCAAGACCGGAATTGATATGGAAGAGATGAAAAAGACCCTGGGCCTGAAGACATAGGGTTAAATTTTCTTTATTTTTCCTTTATTATCTTTTGATTTCTTTCATTTGTTCTACTGATTTCTAATTGAGATAATTTTAATTCATGATAATGCTCCGTTTTCCATAGAATATATACGATCTGACATAAAAGAGAGGACATCAGGGTCATGGGAGATGATGATATATGACATCTTTTCTCTCTTCTTTACTTCTTTAAGTAACCTGAGTATTTGTGCCTGCACTGAAATGTCAAGCCCGGAAGTAGGCTCATCAAGGATTATTAGTTCTGGTTTAATAAGAAGAATGCGGGCAAGAGCAAGACGCTGAGCTTGTCCTCCCGATATTTCATGTGGATACCGGGAGAGAATCTCATCATGTAATCCTACTTCATGCAGGATTTCTGAAAATCCATGCTCGGGCAAAGGAACGCCCGGGAGGTTGATGAGTCGATTCATTGAGGCGCTCAATTTTCTGACCGGATTAAATGAACCTCCCGGATCCTGAAATAAAATCTGGATCTTTCTTCTGATCTCTTTTCGGATCCTGTTATCTGCCGATGATAAAAGAATTGTTCGAAACCATATCTCCCCTTCATCCGGTTCTTCAAGCCCGGCAAGAATCCGGCTTAAGGTGCTCTTCCCACAACCCGATGGTCCACATATTCCTACAGTTTCCCCATCATATACTGCCATGGAAACATTGGTGAGTATATGCTGCCATTCTCCGGTTAATCCGCTTCGATATCGTTTGGATACATTTTTGGCTTCAATCAATACCGATGACATCGTATCATTCTCCCATTCACGTGTGTAAGATTTGCAGGCCTTTTATGGCACATCTTTGTTGCCTGATAACACCGATCTGCAAACCGGCATCCTTCAGGAAGACTGGTCAGTGGAGGAGCACATCCCGGAATTGGATTAAAACCGTTCTCCGGAAGGCTTTGTATCAGACCCCTGGTATATGGATGAGATGGCGAAGAAAGAATTGCATTTACAGGGCCTGCTTCAACAATTTCTCCCGCATACATGACCACGATTTGATGAGCAATAGCATGAGCAAGCCTGATATCATGAGTAATCAGGAGCAAAGTTCTGTTTTCATGTAAAATTTCTTTTAAAGAGGCCTGAATATCTAAAATCCTCGACCTGTCAAGTCCTTTTGTCGGTTCATCAGCGATTACAAGATCCGGCTCAAGAGAGAGGATGATTGCGGTAACAGCACGTTGATTCATCCCTCCGGAACAATGACATGGATACAGCCGGGAAGCATGTTCAGGATCTGAAAACCCTGCTTTCCTCAATGCTTTATAAATGTGTGCCTCGCTCTCTTGTACAGGGACAACCTTATGTATATCCAGTGGGCCGAGTATCTGGTGATACAGCCGGTAGATGGGGTTGAGTGCCCTATCAGGACTTTGGAACATGATACCAATCTCGTTTCCCCTGATACTCTGTAGGGTTCTCTCATTAAGTCTGTAAATATTCAGGTTTTTAAAAATGATTTCACCTTCAACCAGGGAATTTTTAGGAAGCAGACGAAGAATAGCATGAGCAACAACAGATTTTCCGCATCCGGATTCCCCGATGATTGCCGTACATGTCCCTTGCGTGATTCTACAGGAAAAACCGGATACCGCAGGAATTTTTATTCCATCTGAAAGAAAGGTGATGGAAAGGTTTGAAATGTCAAGTAGCGGATCAGGAGAATTCATTTAAATGCCATCTCTGGTTCATTACTTTCATACATCATACCTATACGGGTGATGGCAAGCACCGTTACACATATGCATATCGCAGGAGGGAGGAACCACCACCACATCTCACGAATAAATCCCCCATGGGAAAATGCATCTGCGATCATCTTCCCCCAACTCTCCATCATGGGATCAGACAATCCCAGAAATGAGAGTGAGGCTTCAGATATCATGGCACCAGCAATTGTGAGCATAAATTTTGGCAGAAGAACCGGGTAAATCACCGGGATAATGTCATGAATTATTATTGAAAAAGATGAAAATCCCAGGCACCGGGAAGAAAGGACAAATCCGGAATTACGAATCTGCATAGTCTTTGCCCGTACAACCCTGGCGGTTGTCTCCCAGGAAAACAAACCAAGTACAATGATAAGTATCCAGATGCTGGGATGCAGATATGCTGCTATAAGGATGATCACTGGAATTTTCGGAATAATAAGGGTGATGTCGGTCACTCCCATCATCAGGTCATCAATCCATCCCTGGTGAAAACCACTTGCAATTCCAATAGAGGTTCCGATACATAACGAGAGAATGCCGGCAAAAACGCCAATAATGAGAGATATCCTGGTTGCATAAATAAGAAGTGTCAGAATATCATATCCCATGTCATCAGTGCCGAGCATATGATTCTCATCAGGTTCTCCATACGGTGAAAACCGGATCTCCGGACTATATGGTGAGATAGTCTTTGGAAATATCGCTGCATATACAAATATTCCAAGGATAATGATGCAAAATGTCGGAGTATATCCCATTTTTTTAAGCCATGAAGGTACATATACCACGGTCATGAACTTCTCCTGATTCGGGGATCAATAATGAGAGACATGATATCTGCAGTGATATTGGCAATAATGACAAAGATTGCAATGATCAGGAGTGATCCGGTCAGAATCGGATAATCCCTGGCAAGGATTGCGTCATACATAAGACTCCCCATTCCACTCAGAGAAAAGACGATCTCTATAAAAAGTGCACCTGAAAAAAGAAATCCAAAGTCAAGTGCGATGAGTGCAATGAGTGGAATTATTGCATTTTTTCTGATATGATGGAATAATATCTCCCGTTCAGGAATACCTAGTGACCGGGCAAACTGTGGATAGAGGAGTTCCTTTTCGGTTAAGACCGCACCTCTCATGATAAGAATATTTCTGGAAGCATAAAATGAGATCAGAACCAGCGTTGGCAATGTGAGGTGGTAAAGGATACTTTGAAGATTATAGGTATCATAAAACCCTTTAAAAGGGAATAAACCGAGATGATATACAAATAGGACCAGCGCAAGGAGACTGAGAAGATAGGGCGGGGTTGAAGATATGACAAGGGCTATTGAGGCTATTACATCTGACCACCATTTTCCACTCTGAAAACCCGCTCGTGCTCCAAGAGATATACCAATCCATGCACCAATAATAATGGAGGGAATGGTATACACAAGGGTCCACCATGCTCTGCTGATGAGAATTTCAAAAACAGGTCCATGCATATGATAGGAGTATCCAAGATCTCCATGCATGATCTGGAGACAATATCTGATGAACTGTTCATGAAGCGGGGTATCAAGCCCAAATGCTGCTCGTAATGAATCAATAGTACTCTGTGACAGGTAAATGTCTTCTCCCACCAGGTTCGAGACCGGATCACCGGGCATCATTCTGGGCAGGAGAAAAACTATCAATAAAATACAGAAAAAAGAAAGGAGATATCTGAGCAATTTTTGGGATAAAAAAATACCTGCCGGGTGTATCTTCACCATAAAAAAAAGCCTGGATGGGTCAGGCAGAGGATTTTACACCGGTGAAGGTGAATTCATTCATGATCCCATACAGTGGATTTGAGTACCAGCCAGTAATCTTCTTGTTGTATGGGGTTATATCATTCTTCCAGTACAGAGGAATCCCTGGCAGATTTTCTGCATAATACTCCTGAACTTCCTTTGCATACTCTTTGAGTAAGGTCTGATCAGTTGTACTCAGGATATCATCACAGAGTTTGAGGAAGACTTCATCATCAACGGTATGGAGGACACCCTGCCCCGTTCTCCTGCTGTCAAAATATCCCGTTGCCCATCCGGCATGCATAAGCATTCCCCATGGTGTGGTTCGTGTCAGTGTGATATCATAGTCAAGTTTGTCTTTCATCTCAAACCATGTATTATCTTCAACTGATCTTACCTCAACTCCTATTCCTGCTTTTTCAAGGTACTCTTTCATAAGTTCTGCCTCACGGGCATAGGAATTTCTAATTAATAGGTCAAGAGTAATATCTTTTCCATCTGCTGCTTCTATGATACCATTTCCGTCAGAATCTTTATATCCTGCAGAATCAAGTGTCTTCCTGGCAGTTTCAAGATTATATTCCATTGGCTTTGTCTGAATATACCCATCCATGGCCGGAGGAACAAAGCCCCTGTTCGGCACCTTTCCATATCCAAGTGTTGAAATATCAACTAGTTCCTGGTAATTTATGGCACTACTGACTGCCTCTCTGAATGCTGGATCAGACATAGGTTCCCTTTTCAGGTTAAATCCTAAAAATGTGAGTCCACTTGTCGGTTTCTCCAGCATTTCAAAATTGCCGGTTTTCGTGAGTGAGTCAATGGCTGCATACGGGTATGATGATGCATACTTCCAGTAGGTGTCCATTACACCGCTTTCCAATGCTTTTGCCGCTGCATCTTCATTCTTAAACCAGCTTATCTCGACCGTATCATAATCTGAGATCTTTCCCTTCCAACTTGGATTTCTCTTAAAAATCACCTTTCCTGCATTCAAATCAACATTATCCAGATAATAGGGCCCAGCTCCGACATACGGGCCGGTACTGGTAAACTCATTCGGGTTTTCAATAGACTCCCAGATATGTTTTGGGAGAATACTATACGAGGTAAATTCAAGGGCAAGATTTGTGTAGGGTTTGTTGAATTTGAAGGTTACTTTATTACCGTCAACCTGTGTGTCGGTTAGGGTTTCTCCAATCCAGCCTGCATTCGGAATGCTGGTGCCATACATCTGAATGGAGAATGCAACATCATCTGCCGTTACTGGTGTTCCATCACTCCAGAACTGGTTATCCTTGATAACAAAGGACCACTCTGTATTATCTGGTGATACCTCATAGTGGTCTGCTAGAAGGCCAATTAATTTTCCATTCTCATCCATCTGCATAAGGGGCGGGTTTGAAAGATGGTTAAAAAGACCGAGAGTATAATCGCCGATGAATGCTGGTGACTTGACATCGTTTGTGGTTGCGATACGAAGTATGGCGTCATCTGCCATTACTCCCATAGAGCAGCAGACTGAGACAATGCTCAAAATAAGGAAGAGCAAGGTACACATTTTATGCTGTGATTTCCTCATGATAAATAGTATAATGTGCGCTTTAAATATTAAAAAAATATGATTTGTGTTATTACATATTATAGTGAAATACTACTTGTCTCTAAATAATATTCAATAAATTTCGATCATGCATGATAATCTGAATGAAAGCACTACCTGAATAATGACCCGGAATAATATATATGAAATTTTTATATTTTTCACTGATAACGGCTCATATCGTCCCTCCTCATACAAATTTTTCTTTTGACTGGCATATCCGTTTCCTGCATTTCTTCTCACATCGATCCTTATCACGATAATCATGCTCTGCAGCCCACTTAATAAGAGGCTTTATTGATTCCCAGAGGGTCAGCCCTTCAGTCGTGAGGAAATACTCTACCCTGGGAGGGATTTCAGCAAATGATTCCCGCTCTACGAGCCCCTCATGTACCAGGTCCTTTAAGGTTTCAGATAACGCCTGAGGGTTTATCGAATCTAGTTCGGTTGAGAATTCAGAAAATCTGAGCCTTCCTCTTGTTCCTAACTTGTAAATAATTAAAAGGGCCCATTTTTTCGATATGATGGAAAGTATGCCTCCGGCAGCACATAGATATACATGGTCTTTATCGGTACACATGACGATCATTACTATGAATGTTAGAGTTTAAATAGTATGATTATCATAGTGAAGAGAGGAGACGAGGTGTCGCCTATGTGTTTTCCACAACAGAAAAACAACAAAACCTGTGCATGCAGTGGTAATAACGCACCTGAAACAGAAACATTCTGCGATTGCCATGAGATGAGAAAGAGTTTTGATGAAAGACTCCGTGCTCTTGAGAAGAAATTCGAGTAATTCATCTACTCTTTTTTGGGTATCATGTCTGATGCAATTCTGGTCAAAGACCTTACCAAACATTTTGGTTCAATAACTGCCGTGGATCAGATCTCATTTTCTGTTAAAAAAGGAGAAATCTTTGGATTTCTCGGTCCGAACGGAGCAGGGAAAACGACGACGACACGAATGATCACTGGTATTATAAAACCAGATGCCGGGGAGATTCAGATACTTGGCTACAACATGGTTACCGCTCCTCTTTTGGCAAAACAGAAATGTGGTGTGGTTCCTGAAACGTCAAATGCATATCATGATCTTACTGCCTGGCAGAATCTGATGTTTATGGGAGAGATATTCGGACTTCCTGATGCGTATGCCAGGAGACAATCAGAAACCCTTCTCAGGGCATTTGAATTAACCGAACATGCGGGAAGAAAGGTTCAGTCTTTTTCAAAAGGCATGAAACAACGCCTGGTTCTCGCTATGGCCCTTCTCCATGAGCCAGAGTTACTCTTTCTTGATGAACCGACCAGCGGTCTGGATGTCTCAAGTTCCCGACTGATTCTCTCTATGCTCCGGGAGATGAATAAGCGGGGAGTCACTATCTTTCTTACCACTCATAACATGGATGAAGCAAATAATCTGTGTCACCAGGTGGGTATCATACGGTCTGGAAAGCTAATTGCTATCGATTCTCCTGAAAAACTCAAAAACACAATTGATAGACTTCACCAGGTGGAGGTAAGTTTTGAACAGGAAATATCTGAAGACCTTCTTAGAATTATGCCGGGAATAATACAGATATCCCATATTGGAGACAAATGGAAGATCTCTGGCGAGAATAAAGATGCACTCATCCGCTCACTGGTTCGTTTGAGTGAACGGGAAGGGCTGACGATTATTTCTTTACATACTCTCGCCCCTACACTTGACGATGTATTTCTCCAGCTGACCGGAGGGCAGTATTCATGAATTCCCGGATTATTGGTGAACAGGTTGTGCGGGCATGGGCTGTTGCAAAGAAAGATATCAGAATTTATTACTATAAACCACCGGTGCTGATCTCCGGTATATTAATGCCGGTATTTCTCTACCTCGCATTTCTCATGGGGAGCAAACCTGTACCCATGTCGTTTTTGATCTCCGGACTGCTTGGAATGACATTGTTCTTTACATCAACCGCTGTTTCCCCGGTGGTATTTCCCTGGGAGGGACAGGCAAAAACCTTAGAGCGGCTTGTATCCTGCCCGATTGCCCCGGAGGCTATCATCCTTGGGGATATGATAGCATCCTCGGTATTTGGTATCGCAGTAACTGTGGTTGCACTCATTATCGGTCTGATGCTCGGAGCATCGGTTTTGAACTGGGTTGTACTCATCTGTGCCATTCTTCTGGGAGCCCTGTGCTTTTCAGCAATCGGAATCCTGTTATCTGTTCCGCCAACTGCAATCCCCCAGAATATCATGCTCTTATCAACTCTGGTAAAATTTCCATTGATTTTTATCTCTGGAATTTTTATGCCGGTTGATCAGCTCCCACCGCTGGGTCAGACATTAGCCCTTATTTCGCCCCTTACATACTTTACTGATGTTGTACGGATTTCGTATACCGGTGGTGGAAGTTTTCCGATTGGTTTTGATCTTGGAATGCTGCTAGCATTCACGGTTATCCTGATTGTGGCAAGCGTGGTTCTCCATAAGAAGACCATGCCGCTTCGGATATAATTTTTAAATAGAGAATGTTCCTTGTTCTTTAGGAACTTTTTATCCCGGCGATGATATTCTGGATTACCGGGGTCACAGATTGTGATGAACCTGTTATCTCCTTCCCGTTAAGGCCTGCTGACAGGAGGTCCTGGTCCACAGGGATTTCTCCGATGATTTTGTCTGCAGGGAGATCTTTTCTCATCTGGCTGCTGATTTCCGGTGTGACTTTATTGAGAACAAAGTACATCGGAAGACTTAAGGACGCGGTCATATCTGCAGCTTTTTTAGCGAGAAGAACTGACTCATACGATGGGTCAAGGACCATCAGAACGGCATCAGCTCCTTCCTCAACTCCCCGTCCAAAGTGTTCAAGGCCAGCTTCTGTATCGATGATCACTATCTCGTTATCCGAGAGTTTCAGGTTTTTCAGAAATTGTTTGGCTACAAAACCCATGGGACAGGCACATCCTTCACCGGCATGATGGATCTTTCCGATAGAAAGAAGTTTCACGGAACCGTTTTCTGCAATACAGGCAGAAGGGATGTCCTGAAGCTTCCATTCCTGGTCAAATAACTGTAGATTCATCATGCCCTCAGAACTCTTCATGGCTGACATCATCTTCCCCATAAGCTCCTGTTTTCCTCCCATCTGATCCATAAGATCGGTCGGATGGTTTACTCCAAGGAACCGGTGAAGTCCGAGATTTGATTCATCGGTGTCTACGACCATTACGGTCTTTCCATCTTTTCCATAATACTCTGCAAGAAGGGCGGTCAGAGTGCTTTTTCCGCTGCCTCCTTTTCCACAAATAAGCATCTTCATATTACATGCAACTCCTTGATTTCATGTGATTCATATCATTTTTTAGGAAACTGATTTGTATCCCACCACATACATACCCGTGTGGTCATGCCATTTTCGATGAAAGACTGTCCGTTCATGATAATTTTATCCTTGAGATATTCTTTGATAAGAGGATCATAATTATCAGAACACCCAATCTGACGCCTCATTTCAGAGACTGCATCGTCCATGGATTGATACTTTTTCTCATATTTCATCTCATGCACCGTCATATTCGGGTAGATCCCTTTCTGATACAGTACATTATACAAAACATCAGATTTCGGACCATGTGAGTATGATTTTTTATGTATCTCCGGCCATAACCGTTCCATGTGCCGTTCCCAGGGTGTTGTTCCTGCAAACCAGAAAAGCCATATCTGGCCAGAAGAGACGGCCTGCATCTTATCGATAGCAGTACTGATGTCCGGCATTCCGAGGGAGTACGATGCAACAATGATATCAAATCTTCCCGTAAGATCTGAAGAGGGATCGACATCCTCCCATCGTTTTGGAACAATAGTAAGATTATGGACCTGTAATTCAGCAATCTGGTCCTTCATGACTTCAATCATTCCGGGAGACGGTTCCACGGCAGTAACATGTGCTGCCCGTTCTGCAAATGGAAGAGCAAGTGTCCCGGGACCTGCACCGATATCAAGAATCCGGCTTTCAGGTGTGATCGGAAGTCGTAATAACACCTGCTCAATTCTTTCCGGGTTTTCCCGTGACATATTCAGAAATTCAAGGGCACGCTCTTTTGAATCCCAAAGAGAGGCACAGTCCCCGACTTCTTTAAGTCTGCTCCCTGCTTCATACTGTTCTTTCCATATGTGAGCCCAGTCTATCATTTCAATCCTCAAATTCGAAAAAATTAATGTTTGTTTATGCTTCAGAAGGGCTAAGGCCAGGAACAATGCACCGCACTCCTCCGACCATTCCCATCATTACCGGAAGACCGTATACGTCTTCAATAATCTCCGGTGTAACGGCATCATATGAACCATGGAAGTGGATATATCCGTCTTTTAAAAAGATGAACCGGTCAGCATATCGCAGTGCCTGATTGAGATCATGCATGGTCATCACTGCAGCAATCCCATGTTCTCTTACAATCCCTACAATCGTGGTCAGGATATCCACCTGGTTTTTCAGATCTAGGCTGCTGGTAGGTTCGTCCAAAAGCAAGATCCGGGGTTCCTGAACGAGGGCACGAGCAATGGCGATCTTCTGCAGTTCACCCCCGCTCATCTCATCAATGTACGAGAGGCGGAGATTATCCATTGACAACCGGCTGAAAATGGCATCAACAATACGAAGATCCCGATCACTCACATCCCAACCGATATGAGGCCTTCTGCCGAGAAGAACGGCATCAAACGCAGTGAGCCTTCCGGTCTCAACCCGTTGGGGGACGTATCCTGCCCGACGGGCAATTTCAAGCGTTTCAAGTGTTTGGATCTCAGATCCATCCAGATAAATATGACCCTTTTTCGCTTTGAGTATCCTGTTCAGGCATTTGAGAAGTGTGGTCTTCCCAACCCCGTTGGGACCAAGAATTGCCACAATTTCGCCATGGTTTACCTCAAATGCAATATCATGCAGTACATCGTGATTCCTGTACAAAAAACCGAGTTCCTGAACATTCAGAATCATCGCTTATACCCCCTGATGATAAGATAAATAAATACCGGAGCCCCCATAAAGGCCGTCAGGACTGCAACCGGGAGGACATATGGGGCAACAATGAGTCGTGCAACGGTGTCAGATGCCAGCAGCAGAACACCTCCCATTACGCAGGATCCGGGGATAAGGTACCGTTGATCATCACCGATGATTCGTCGTACCATATGGGGACAGACCAGGCCGACAAATCCGATGACTCCAAGGAATGCAACAAGTACGGCGGTTACCATCGCAGAAATTGTCATTCCAAATAAGCGGACTCGTTCCACATTCACACCTAGGCCTTTTGCAGTCTCATTTCCTGCATCAATCGCATTGTAATTCCACCTGTTAAAGAGAAAATAAATGCAGGCAAGGGTGACAAGGACAGACATAAGGGCGAGTTCAGACCAGCTTGCACGGCTTACATCACCAAATGTCCAGAAGACGACAGCAGCCAGTTGTGTGTCTGATGCAAAATACTGCAGAAACATGGTCCCGGCGGTAAATAATGATGATAATGCCACACCAGTGAGGACCATAATTTCAGGGGATGCTCCCCTGATCCGGGAGATCATAAGTATTACTACGGTTGCAATCATACAGAAGATGAATGCAGATATGGTGGTGATGTACGGGTTATTTATGGTAATCGGGTCAGCAATGGTGGATTGAATTTTTCCTGTTCCAAAAATTATCACTGACACTGCAGCTCCAAATGCACCTGCATTGGATATTCCTAGTGTGAATGGCGATCCCAGAGGATTTCTGAGAATCGACTGCATCGCAACTCCTGCAACAGAAAGACCAATACCTGCAACAATCGCAGTCAATGCCTGTGGAAGCCTGATATTCCAGATGATGGCATCATATTTATGATTCACGTTTTGTCCAAAAAGTGTCATAAGAACATCATATGGTGGTATTGAGACAGCACCAACGGAAATGGATATGATAAACAGAAAGAACAGGAGAATAATTCCAAAAACAATCCAGAGGTATTTTATCCTGACATAACCGAGATAATCAGCGGGGATTTTTCCATCAGCGACATGCACATCTGCCACCTCCGGAAAAAAAAGAAATATGGTTGTTCATCGACATCAAAGAGAGATTTGAGAGAACCCCATGTTTTTATACTGGGAATTAATCTTGTCCAGTGGAGATGAACCAAGGAATTTGGTCATGATCTCATTTGTCTTTGCTTCAGGATCAATATCTGAAAACTTCTCTGGATAGACTATCTTTCCAATGTAGTAAGCATCTGCTAGAACATTCTCATAATTCGTGTTATAGAAGTTGTATGGGAGAACTCCGTAGACCTTTCCTTCTTTCACTGCTGTTAATCCCTGAAGGGCCGGATCATTCTTCAACTCTCCAATTCCTCCTTCGCTGTCCATCTGTAAGGTTCCAACATCCATGAATAAGAATTCAGGATCCCAGTCAACAATTGCTTCCTTTGCAACATCAGCATGTTGAGTTCCCATTTTTCCTGCAACATTCTTGATATTCAGCCATAAGAATGGTGGATATGCCGGTTCAGTTGAGATGATTCCATGAGCTCCTGCATAACTGACACCGCCGACATATGCCGTTTTCTGCTCTGATTCTGGGATATCTTGTGTCCTTCTTTTTAGATCAGCTATAGTCTCTTCGATATAGGAGATCAGTTCATCTGCCCGGTCTTTCTTTCCGATGACATCTCCCATGATTCGCAGCCCATTAAACATATCTGCCTGCTCCTTTGCATCACGAAGTGAGCCATATGCGATCATAACTACCGGGATTTTTGTCTTTTCAGTCAGTTTATTTCCTTCTTCTGCATTTGTCGTTGCGGTAGTTCCAGCTCCTGTAAGCCCGGTTTTAAAGATTAACTGTGGGGCAATTCCAATGATCTTTTCCGGATCATCCTTCCCTCTGAATTCTCCAAATAAGGGATAATCCTTAAACTGTGGGTTCAGGAGTGCATACCCACGTGCATCCATGGTCTGCGGTTCTTTCTCAATACTATCAACACCAACAATAAGGTCCTGTCCCTCAAGGTAGGTAAGGTACCGGAG
>NZ_JAIWNS010000128.1 GCF_020216685.1 Methanospirillum hungatei
TAAAGTTTCGTTGAATGTCGTTGACGAAAAAATCACTACAGAAGAAATAGTTTAGTTTCCAATGGATGTTTCAGATTCATTCGGAGATACTGTCTTACCAGAAAAGGGGATAAACTAGCATTCCTTACCGATAGTGAATATGGCCATAATGATTTTACGCAGCCACTGATCGGATATATCTATGAAGATGCTCCCCCGGAAGCATTTGCCGGGTTTGAAAAGGTCAGTTTGAGAAAGACCTACTATTCAGATGAATGGGGCACGTATATGTCGGCCTTTGCCCCGATTAAAAACTCAACCGGCCAGACGGTTGCCATCGTCGGGGTTGATATCTCAAAGGAAGTCATTGAGAACCGACTGAAGTCCGTTGTGAATACCGGGTATCTGATCCTTATTGCCACGACTATCATCTCACTTCTTCTGATTCTTCTCATCATCCAGGGAATCCGGATTATCAGTTTTTATCAGGAGAAACTGGAGAAGAGTGAGCATGATATTCAGATGGCTCTTGATATTGCTGAGGAAGGGATTTGGGAGTTTGATATCAGGAAAGATTCACTTCATATCGGCGGAGGATTCTGGAAGAATCTTGGACGGGACAACCGGGGATGGGATCATTCAATCTCCATAGATAAGGTATTCTCCTATATCCATCCTGATGACCTGGAGAAGTTCAAAGCCATGATTCAGGACCTGCGGGATGAGGCAGGCCCGGATCGAATCATGAGTCCGATACGGTTTAGGGCGAAAGACAGAACGTACCGATGGCTCAGGGTCACCGGGAAGGTGGTATCATGGGAAGATAATGCTCCCCTCAAGGCTATGGGAACGACCGTGGATATCACCGATATCAGGCAATACCAGGAAGATATTGAGAGAATGTATGAGAAACTTGTCATCTTCGATTCCATTACCAGGCATGATATTGCCAATAAAAATTCGATAATATCTCTTGCATCCGAAGAGCTGGCATTATCAGAACCGGGAAGTGATGAGCAGAAGAGATGGCTTTCTGAAATAATGAAGGCTAGTGAAGGGATTTCTGCACAGATACGATTTGCCAGTACCTACCAGAGCCTGGGGAGTGGAAAGCCACGGTGGAACGATATCGATGAGATAATTACATCACTCATGGAGGAGGAGCATCAACAGGTCATTTCGATAATCAATGAGTGTCAGGGTCTCTTTTTATATGCAGATCCGTTAATTAACCGGGCACTATATAATCTGTTTGAGAACGCTCTGCGTCATGCTGGTCCGGATATCACATATATCAGGTTCTGGTACCGGATAGAGGATGGAACCTGTATTCTGAGCATCGAAGATGACGGGAGAGGGATCCCGGATAGTCGGAAAGAGGAGATATTCACAAGAGGTGTCGGAGAGAATACGGGGCTTGGGTTATATCTGATTCGGGAGATACTCCGGATCACCGGACTTACGATACGGGAGACAGGTGTATTCGGGCAGGGTGCACGATTTGAGATAACCGCAAAGTCTGGGTTATACCGGGTGGAGCAGCACTCATAATCCAGTCTTCTCTTTCATTCTGAACTTCCCTCCCGGCACCGTTATCTCAAATCTCGCCCCTTTCCCTTCTTCTCCGCATTCACAGATAGAAAGACCGGTGATCGATAATATCTCACGGGAGAGGAAGAGGCCGATTCCGGTATGTTTGCCAAACCCGTGATCAAAAATATGTTCCTTATCAGCACCAGGTATGCCAATCCCGTCATCCTCACAGATGATGATACAATCTCCTTCCCGAATCTCTTCTGCAAACCGGATATATGAGATAGTCTTTCCATGACGGATTGCATTTTCAAGAAGGGTTGAGAATACTTTCCGAATGATAGGATCGGCATATATCTCAAGTGCGGGAGAGATCTGGGATTCGATGCTGACATCTACAGGAGAGATCTCTGACCTGGCAGAGCTGACAAGCGATGATACATTCACCCATCCGGATGAGACAATACCAAAATTCTCATACTCTCTTGTAAACCCGATAGTAACCTCCATCCGTTCTCCAGCATCCTTACACCGGGAAAGATAATATCGTGCCTTTTCTGGATCAGCTTCAGAGTTTGCAAGATCTAAAAACCCACTCACGGAACTGATCAGATTTAAAATATCATGCCTGGTTAGACTGGTCAGGAGCCGGATATATCGGCTTTATCTATGGGAAAGTGTATTCGTTTGTCAGTAATTGAACAGACTTCCATAGCACCTTCAGACCAGGTGCAGATTTAAATTACTAATCCTGCCAGCCAGCTTGATGAACTACTAACATTATTGTTCATATTTAGGAAGACAGGTGCAAATAAGTAAATATATCTCAATATCTCCCGATTCCCTCCCGCCAAATCTAACACTATTCCTGCGAATATCCCGTTGGTATTATACACCAGAGAAATACCCTGGGAGATACCTTCCTATATCTATGATGCCATCGGCAAGATGCCACAAGGACTTATTGCATATGCGACCTTCTGTCCCCTATATCCTCCTTGATAAGCAGAGAATTGCCGCTGACAAACAGGTTGAAGAGAGGAATCTTACTGTATCGCTCTTTAAACTTGAACCGTCATCCACAATCCCCATAGAATCCGGACTCATGGGAACGAATAGGATCGAATTCTGATACCACGAAGTACTCTTAGCAAAAAAGAAAAAAAGGTATATTGAATAGGGAAGCAGATTATTTTGCTTCGTATTTCTTGATGACCGCAGTCAGTCTTGCAATTATATCCTTATTGAGATCACGGACTTTTCTGGATGCAATCTCATGAATTTTCTTCTGTGAAAGGTCGGTCTCTTTTCCAAGCTGAGTCTGTGTGACCTTCTTTGCCTGGGTGAGTGCATTAATCCGGTCTGCAATCTCTTTTGGGATTTCAATAATGTCTTCGAGAGCAGATCTTGATCCTGCTTGTGATCCTGGCTTTTTCGCGGCTGCAGCCGGTGCCTTGGCAGGTTTCTTCGCCGGTGCAGAAGTCTTTCTGGCAGAAACAGCAGATACCGATTTTGATGACTTAACTGCAGACTTTACCGGTGTTTTTGCTTTTGATGCAACCGGTGCCGGTTTCTCTTCAGACGTCACCTGTTTTTTGATCTCTTTTACTTCAGCATCCAGGGACTGAATCATCTTTTCCATCTTCAGGATCTGTTTTGCCTGGAGATCAATAACCTTCTGAAGGTTAATTTCTGCTGCTGCCGATTTTGCAACCGGTGCCTTTGATGTGGTCTTGGAGCTGGCTGGTTTCTTGGAAGTTGTCTTTTTGGTAGCTGGTTTTATGACCATTATGATCCCCCCATGAGTCTAATGACGTATAATAGTGTAGTTTAAATTTTCTTAAACATTCCGGCCCCTGAATGCCGGATATCACCAATACATCAATAGTGACTTACCAGATTATAGAACCTCATATTTTATATTTTTTTAGTATCAGAATAGGAATTTTCCTTCAATTCTCAAAGTCAGGATGAACGAAAAGAGTCGGGGTAATTCACCACGAAATAATTAGTTTTGATCAAAGGTTCAAAATTTAAGGTATTATCAGATAATATTCATAATTACCCATTTTTCCCCCACAAAAATCCAAGAGAGAGAATAATGCGTGGTTTCACAGACCAATGGACATACCCGGATTTTGTACATTCCAATCTCCAGAAATTGTACAGAAATTAAGGGTTTGTCTGAATGAACACTGTTGAAAGGTTTTTTAGACAAGCCAAATTTTTATGTAGATATATGCCCATATGAGATATATGCCCCTGAGACGGAATAAATTCGCTTTCTCTTTCCTAATTTTGGCCCTCATGCTGATACTTGTACCTGCTTTTTGTGTGGCATCCACAGATCCCACGGTTATCATTACCGGATACAAAATATCACCAGATGTCATACTTCCTCATGATATTGGGACCATCGAGGTGACACTTGCAAATACGGCCATACAGGCATCAAAGACAGCAACCGAACAGGGCAGTCAGGGAGATATGGCTGCACAGTCAAAGACGGTCCCGGTCAATGCCTTCATCGAATCAGCAATACTCAAGACCACCGACTTTACCGTGTTATCCGGATGGTACCAGGACATCGGAGAGATTGGCCCAGGCCAGTCTACAACATTGACCTTCCTTGTTCAGGCTCCGGACCGTGAAGGACTCTACTTTCCTGAAGTCTGGATTCGGGTCAGGGGAGCAGAGAGCGTGAAATACCCGGTACCTGTCAATGTAAACACCAGGCATACCCTCATCAAACAGCCATCCATCCGTCTTTCACGGTCTGTTCCGGTGAACATCACTCCGGGGAGTGCCTTTGATATATCACTTGATCTGCAGAATGAGGGGCTTGCAACCGCCCATGATATCATCGTCGAGATTATCACACCAAATACCTCACTTTCGTCACAAAGTCCTGAACGGCAGTTTATCCGAGAGTTAAAATCCGGAGATCGTAAAACCGTGACACTCTCATTCCAGTCTGACAATGATATTCCTATAGGCATCAGGCAGATACCGGTGCGCATCTCCTACCTGAATGCAGACGGAACAAGACTTGTGCAGAATGAGCAGGTCGGCATTCTCATCCAGGGGACCGGAGAACTTGGGATTGCAAAACAGATCCTGGATCCTGAGCAGATCTTTGTCGGTGATATGTTCAGCCTGGTATGCAGAATTGAGAACACCGGAACAGATAAGGCAAAATCAGTAAGAGCAAGCCTTGATATTCCGTTTGATGGAACAAAAGAGGCATTTGTCGGAACCATCGGGCCTGATAATGATGCACCGGCGGTATTTACTTTGAAAGCAACACAGGCGGGAGACATTCCGTTTCACCTGACAATTACATACAAGGACGATTTCGGGATCCATGAAGAGGTAATACCGCTTCACGTCTTTGTGGGCGAAAGAAACGGGTCCGGCATGGTAATTATTCTGATTCTGGTCGTCCTGGCAGGTTTAGGATTCCTCTCCTGGAGACGGCAGCGTCAGCTTTGATCATGACCGGACATACCCTCTCCGTCGCCTTTTTCCTTGCGATCCGCTCAATCCAGCGGGGGAACCGGTTCACCTTTCTCCTCACCGTTGCGATCATGGGACTGGTTTTTGTAAACCTGGTGTTCCTCCCCTCTATCATATCAGGGGTTGTTGTCAACTTTAACAGCCAGTCAATCAACTACAATTACGGGAACCTGGTCATTGAGCCACGGGAGAACACGTTGTATATCACCGGTGTGGCTGAGGTCAAACAGAAGATTTCCCAGATATCAGATGTTACCGGAACATCACCCCGGTTTTCAGCAGGAGCGACGTACAATTATCATGGGACCCAGATCTCCGGACAGATAGTCGGGTTTAATCCCAGATATGAACAGGAAGTGACACTCCTGCATACGAGGCTGAAAGAGGGTGAATTCCTTGCAGAGGGAGATGGTGACAGTATCCTGCTTGGTGCTCAGCTTGCCGGCAATATAGATGAACGGAAAGATAAGACCGATTCACTCGGGGGAGTCACAGCCGGGGACTCCGTTCTCGTGACCTTTAATAACGGGGTGAAAAAAACCCTGAAAGTAAAGGGGATTTTAGATACCGGGTCATTCGGGGTTGACCGGAACGGATTTGTGACCTTAAAGGAGATAAACCAGGTATATGGCATATCTGATACGGCCACATCGATACTGGTAAAACTCAGTCAGAACGGGGAAGAAGAGCGGTGTAAAAAAGTCCTGATGGAGTATGGCATTGCTGAGAAGATACGGACATTCCAGGAGAAAGGACAGGGATTTGTGAATGATGCTATCCGGAGTTTTGAGATAATTAATGCCATCTCAACCATGGTCAGCCTGGTTATCGCAATCGTGGTCATCTTCATTGTCATATTCATTAATACCATCAATAAACGGCGCCAGATAGGGATTCTGAAAGCAATCGGGATTAACAAAAAGATCATCATCTACTCCTACATCATTCAGGTTCTGATCATTGCAACCTGCGGTATTCTGCTCGGTCTTGCACTCAGCTCAGGTCTTGTTGCCTACCTGACAATCAACCCGCTTGTATTTCCCGGAGGGGCGGTGTATCCGGTGGTGGAAGCAGGCCCGGTCATCCGAAGTGTCATCAGCCTGGCACTGGTGTCGCTGATATCCGGATTTATCCCGTCATGGAAGACCGCGAACGAACCCATTCTTGATGCCATCAGGGGGCAGTGATGATAGAAGTAACTGATGTCACCCGGATATATCAGATGGGGCTCGTGGAGGTAAGGGCTCTTCAGGGAGTGAATTGCAGAATAGAGAGCGGAGAGTTCGTCGGGATCATGGGGCCTTCCGGGAGTGGAAAATCAACTTTGCTTCATATCCTGGGTCTGCTTGATGAACCAACCACAGGCACGGTCACTATTGATGGAATACCGGTGGGAACGCTGAATGAAGAGGAGAAGAGTGATTTCCGGCTGAACCGGCTCGGATACGTATTTCAGGACTATGCCCTGGTCCCTGAACTGTCGGTGCAGGAGAATGTGGTTCTTCCTGCCATGGCCAGGGGGATTTCGCCAGATAAATACCTGAAAGACAGCGAGCAGATCTTACATGAAGTGGGCCTAGGTCACCGTATTCATCACCGGCAGTATGAACTCTCAGGCGGGGAGCAGCAACGGGTCGCCATCGCCCGGGCTCTTATCAACCGCCCCCGTATTCTCTTTGCTGATGAACCCTGTGCAAACCTTGACTCGAATACATCACGAACAATTCTCAATCTCTTTCGTGATCTGAATGAAAAATTCGGACAGACCATCATCATGGTCACCCATGAAGACTGGCATGAGGAGTACATGTGCCGGGTACTTTATATGAAGGATGGACGTATCGAGGATGAAAAGGCGTGTAAAATGAGAAGACGGGATGGTGAGTCGGATAGATGATCAGACGATCTCTGATTCAAAGTGAATAATATTACGGGACTTTGGATCAAATGTGATGCCAACCAGATATTTCCTCCGGGGATCGGCTCGATATTTCTGAACATACTCCCTGCTCTGGATCTGCCTAAGGGCTATAGTTTTTTCAGGAGGTACGTCAGACACTTTAAATTCAAAGATCCAGATGCCGGATCGTGTTTTTACTGTCAGATCAATTCGTCCTTTATTTGTCATATCTTCAGCAATTATCTCATACCCAAGACTTGCAAACCAGGAGTACAATACACTTGCATAAAAACTTTCAAATACGGATATCTGATTTTTCCGGTACCAGTCATAGGGAATCGAGGCGAAAAGTGACTCTATGAGAACTTTTACCTGATCAACTTGTCCCCCTTCAAGAATCTCATATAGTCGGACCCGGGATTCTGATACAGAATATCCAAGAAGAGCCTCAGAAAATAAGAGATTCAAGGAAGTTCTGACTTCAAGATTCGGGTACCCCAAAACACAGGTAAACCCTCTCACCGGATCCGAGGACCATGTTTTGATCGTCAGGTACCCTGCCTGAAAGAGGAGGGTTTCAAGCCTGATATGCTCAGGATCAAATGAACCAAGAAGATCATCTCCTGCAATCAGCCCCTCATATTCAGCAGGAAACCGGGGATGCAGAGACCATAGTTTTATGAGAAAAGAGGGAGTTCCAGTTTCAAACCAATAGGGTCTGAATACTTTTTTTGAAAAGAGAAGCAGGATATCAAACGGGTTATACACGTGTTCACCAGTCCACGAATACCCGTCATACCATTCACGAACCTGTTCTATTGAATATTTGGAAAGCCAGGAATGAAAGAGAGTGGAGATATCATCTTCAGTATACCCACAAATCCCGGAGTATGCACTATCAAGGGTGATATCATTCAGATTATTCAGGCCTGAGAAGATACCGGTCTTCACAAATTTGGAGACACCGGTGAGCATGACAAACTTGAGGTATGGATCGAGAGATTTTAATACCCCATAAAAATCTTTGAGTATATCCCGCATTCCGATTGCAGTCTGAACATCCTCGACAGTATCGAGAATTGGTTTGTCATATTCATCGATGAGGATGACAACCTTTTCTCCGGCTGATTCATATATTGACCTGACAATATGCGAGAAATTTCCAGACAATGACCCTTCAGAAGCTGAACAGTCCCATTTCCTTCCCCACTCATGAATGATCTCAAAAATCCCTGCTCTCAGTTCATCAGGAGTTCTGACGGGAAATGCAGACCAGTCTATTCGAAGGACAGGATATTTCCGGGTCCAGTCCCACTTTGAGTTCGGATCATCAAGGAACAACCCTTTGAAGAGTTCCCTCCGTCCGGAAAAGGCACAATCAAGGGTGTCAATGAAGAGACTTTTTCCAAACCGCCGTGGCCGGGATAAGAAATAATATGATCCATTCTCTACAAGGGAGGCGATGAAAGGGGTCTTATCCACATATACAAACCCTTCGGTCCTCATCTTCTCAAATGACTGGATACCGATGGGAAGTTTCTGACCCGGTGCAGATGAATTCACGAACTTATCTCCCGGTTATGTACACACCGATCACCGGCGAAGACAAGAACCCAGCGTTTCACCTTTTTCTGAGCTGCCCATTCTGGTGATAATCCATACCGTCTCATCTGCTCTATTCCATCTTCCAATGCCTTATGTATTGCCTCTGGTGAACTCTGACCTGATTTAATATATTTCAACTCAAAAAGAGCATAGTAATCCGGATGCCAGGGTTCCCGTGGCAGGAACGCAATATCGATATATCCACCAGCAACCTCATATTCGGATTTTACCAGGTACAGCGTACTCATATGGGCATAGGCGAATATGAGAATTTTCAGGTATTTTTCATCAAAGCCGATATAATCACGGTTTGAAAACGCATGAAGAACCTCTTCAACCAGGGAAATCAGTTTATCGCACTTCCCGGAGTAGGCAATCTGGTATATGGCATCTGCAATTACCCTGCTTTGGATGTCCAATCCAACTTCCCGTGAGATCATCTGTAACATGAAATCGTGATACAGACCGTGTATAACATAATTCGGAGTTCTTAATTTTACTCTTCCAGGGAGTGATTCCTGGATTGTCAATAGCCCGAGGTAAAAAAGAAGCGAGATGAAATCATCTTCAGAAAAAGAGATATCAAGAGTATAGGTCTCGGTAAGGTTCGCTGAAACAGAACCTTCAGTGGTTATCCGTGACAGAACCGAAAAATTCTGAACCGGAGTTTTAATCCGCATCAGTTTTTCAAACTTGCTATAGTCACTGATAATATTCGAATCAAGAAGTTTTTCCGGCGGTTTTTGCCGTTCAAGACAAAATGCGAGATAATAGAGGACCATATCACTATTGAACAGACGGGATGTACTATCTTCACTGAAACAGTACCCATCATAATACTCCCGGAGGGTCTCTTTCATCCCGGGAAATATGAGCTCTTCAGGAAGTGCCTCATGGATGAGCATATTAACTTCTGATTCAGTAAAGCCCATCATCTCATGGAGTCTCGGACTTCTGGTCAGGTCACGGGCAATATTAAATCCACTGGTAAGACTGTCAAGCGTAATCGGAGATACACCGGTTGCGAAAATCCTGCCAACTACTGTCTTCGTCGCCTCTTTTAATACCTCATACCATTTTCGGATAAATCCATTCCCACCCAGGCTCTGGTGAAAGAGGTGTATGTCAAATCCCAGGAGTTCCTGTGCGAAATGATCATACTCATCAATGATGACATAGATCTGTCCATCAATCCGGGTAGATACCAGAGAGAAAAATTCTGCCAACACGTCAGCAGGAGATGAATGGGTCTGAAGAGTTATGGGAATATCATATTTTGCAAGAAAGAGATTCAGATAGTTTTGGATTTTACGACTGAAACTCTCCACAAGTTCCTGTTCTGTGGTAGTTGATATACCGGAGAAATCAAAACTGAGTACGTAGTATGACCCTCGTTTCGGAGTCGGACTCTTCCAGATGTCGGTCCTGGGAAAGAACTCATCAAAGTTATCTTTTTGCAATCGATCATAGTAATTACTCAGAAGAGAGACAAAGAGGCTCTTTCCGAATCTTCGTGGCCGGAGAAAGAAGACAAACGGTTCAGGATTCTCCTCAAGAACGCGGATGAACCTTGTTTTATCGACGTACAGATATCCCTCTCTGGCGATGGTCTGGTAATTACTTATGCCATAGGGGATTCTCTTTCCGGCCATTCTATATCACTTTGGTTATCATGATATTTCTACTATCAGGACTCACGGGTAAATCAGCCGGCAACAAAGACCCGGTACACCTGATCATACACCAAAACTGCTGACCATGCCCCGGTCCTGACAATTCCCGTGCTGTTCCAGACATCATATACCGTTCTCCCGGTCCATGCATACCTGACAAGATCTTTTACATCGCGGAATGTTGGAAATTCTGTCAGCACATTATCAGGCGGAACTGAATTGAGTTCGTCATAATCAGAACACCAAAGGACATTCCCATCATTGTCCATGAGAACGGCAAATTCATCCGGGTTTAAACCCGCTCTTTTCGCTGCAACCTCCCCAAAATTCTCATCATTCAGATGAATCATGAGATGTAGAATCCCCTGACCTGTCCGGACAGGCCATACAACATCCCTTCCTGAAGATGTTATGTGACCGGTCCCAAAAGGAATCTCGTAGACTGATTGGTTGAAGATACCGGGTCTTTGCTGATCATAAGGGAAATCATAAAGAACGCGAGTTCCAATCAGGGACGTATACGACTCATCTGATATATGAGAAATAATTCCTTCAGGGGAAATCAGGGCTGCAAACACAATTGCAGGATTGTCAGATGTTATCGAGGACAAAAGAGGGGGAATGTCTTCACTACGGATACCGGGGTTCGCAAGCTGCAGCGATATGGTTGCCGCCTTCTCATCAATATCCATGAGAGAACCAAGAATGGCTTGCCGAAATGAGAGGCAGTGAGTTACATAATTTTCTGAATCAGACATATCAGCACCAGCTACCTGAACGATCAAAGCCGCCATGACAAAGAGGAGGAAAGGGTAGTTCATACTGGTTGTTTCAGCACCCGGGTAAAAATTGTTTCCTGTTCTGATACTCACCGGTATTTCTGCTGACTCTGATGCATCTTCTTCTTTACCTTCTCCCAGGTCGGAGTGATGAGAAAACTCTCATCCATGTCCCGGACCATCCGGGTAAACTTTTTTATAGGGACCGCAAATGTCATGGTATCCAGCGGGACGCATGGCCGGGCAGAAGGATCCATCATACCAACAACCGCTTTTGGATCGTGAGACCGTCCTTCATGCCAGGGATAATAAACAAGGGATGAACACCCCGCCCCCATCGGCATGATAACCCCGAACGGGTCGGCACGGTCATAATTTGCAAGGGTAAAGAGCCCGGACAAAGTCTCGCCTCTTGTAAAAAAGATGACCACATCAGGATTGTCCTCTTCATCAAGAAGGTCCCATCGTTTGAAGATCAGATATTTCCCGGTGGAGGGAATAATGTGGATATCTTCCTGCCATTCATCAACCAGTTCAGGGGTCTTTTTATACCGTTCACCCTCAAGCTTCCCCTCAATTCCATAGGAGAGAAAGTACCGGAAATCAGGAAACAACTCCGGCTCATACCCACAATACCGTTTCCCTCCTCTACAGGGGATCGAAGTGGAATCAAAGACAAGAGCAGATCCATTCCGGACTTTGGTCAGATCACAGACAAAACATCTCCATCCATCAGATGAACGTGCCATCGGTACATTCCGGTGATCAGAAGAGAGTTCAAAAGTTATCGGTAATGGCTCTAGAGGAAAATACTGGTCCCAACGGCGAAGAAAGTCCTGTTTCAGGGTAGTGTCCATATATCTCTCTTCTGCGCAGGACAATATACCAGTTTTGGAGGATGAACGGATCAGGGATGAGGGGTATTTTCTCAGATACTCCGGATTTTTTTCAGACACTCAACCTTTATCATATCCTGATAGAATTCATGTATAATGGATCAGTCACAAGAGCCTGAGGACTATTACCCGGATCGGGCATGCTCATTATTATCTGATCCGGCATTGTATATCAATCGTGAACTCTCCTGGATACGATTTAATGAGCATGTCCTGGAGGAGGCAAAGGATCCAACACATCCCCTTCTGGAACGGATAAAATTCCTGGCCATCTTCTCCAATAATCTTGATGAATTCTTCATGGTCAGGGTATCCGGACTGCATCATCAACTGGCAGAGGGAGTCCTAAAGCTCCCTCCCGATGGTCTGTCAACGATGGAGCAACTGGAGCGGATAAATAAGGACCTTGTTCCCCTCCTCAATGAGCAGTCACGGGTATGGTCTGAGGAGATAATCCCTGCACTACAGAAAGCGGGAATCATTATTCATACCAGATCAACTCTTGATGGAACAAAGCGTAAACTGCTTCGGAGATACTTTTTCCGCGAGATATTTCCGGTACTGACACCACTCGCCTTTGACAAATCGCATCCATTCCCGTTTATATCCAACCTTGCACTCAATCTTGCAGTTATCCTCAAACGTCCGGGAACACAGGAGGATTTATTTGCCAGGATAAAAATCCCGAATACCTTATTCCCCCGCCTGATTGAACTTGTGGCCAATCCAGACGGGAAAGATTTCTCCGGAAGACAGGAGTTTATATTCCTTGAAGATCTCATTGCAGATAACCTTGACCTCCTCTTTCCCGGGATGGAGATTGTGGCTGCATACCCGTTCAGGGTGACCCGTGATGCGGATATTGAGATTGAAGAGGATGAAGCGGATGATCTTTTAAGTGCAGTCGAACAGTCGATCAGCAAACGGTGGATCGGAACCCCGGTCAGGATAGAGATAGCGGAGGACATGATACCTGCTATCGTGGATATGATGGGGGCAAAACTTGCGAAATACCCGCATATGTTCTACCGGGTCAGGGGACCGGTTGGGCTTGCAGATCTCTTCTGCATGATGAACATAGACCGGCCTGATTTGAAGGATACCCCATATGCCCCGTCTGTGCCTGACCGTCTGGAGCGGGATCCTGATATCTTTCATGCCATAAAACAGCGGGATATCATTCTGTTTCATCCCTATGAGAGTTTTCAACCGGTTATTAAGTTTCTAGAGGCCGCAGCACATGACCCTGATGTTCTGGCTATTAAGATGACCCTGTACCGGACCGGGACGAACTCTCCAATCGTGCAGGCCCTGCTGGATGCCCGTGAACATGGAAAAGCAGTTTCTGTCCTGGTTGAACTGAAAGCACGATTTGATGAAGAGAATAATATCGGATGGGCACGGGCACTTGAACGGGCAGGTGCTCATGTGGTATTTGGGATCATGGGGCTCAAAGTCCATGCAAAACTCTGCCTCGTGGTCAGAAAAGAGAAGAGCGGGATTGTCAGGTATGTACACATGAGCTCAGGAAACTACAATGCCGTAACCGCCAAGATATACACTGATATCGGACTTTTCACCGCAAATGAAGAGATTGGATCAGATGTTTCCCACCTTTTTAATGTCCTGACCGGATATTCACAGTTTAGTGCGTACCATCACCTCCTCGTGGCTCCCGGAGGGATTAAAAAAAGGATAACCGGGCTTATTGAACAGGAGATTGAGCGGCAGAAGGAACATGGAGATGGCAGAATTATCTTTAAGTTAAACGCTCTTCAGGATGCAGGAATTATCCGCACACTCTACCGGGCATCACAGGAGGGAGTGAAGATTCATCTGCAGGTCAGAGGGATCTGTTGTCTGCGACCGGGGATTGAAGGAATATCCGACAATATTACCGTCACCACCATTGTAGGGAGATTTCTGGAGCATACACGGATCTACTACTTCCATAATGGCGGGGATCCCCTGGTCCTGATGGGAAGCTCAGATCTCATGCCACGGAACCTGAAACGGCGGATTGAAGTCCTCTACCCTGTCCTTGATCCGGGTATCAGGGATGAGATCATCAATACGATACTTCCGGTCCATCTGCATGATACCGTGAAGACACGGATTTTGCAGGCCGATGGATCCTATGTCAGGATCAGCAAAGGGAGCGGAGAGCGGATGCAGGCACAGGAGTGGCTGATAGAAAACCGGGGAGTCTGGAACAGAAATCTCGTGAAAGAAGCGGCCAGATAAATACATATGATAAAGAAGAGGGGAGAATGGGATTAGATAAGATTGAAAAAAGACTTCCTGAGGAGATTCTGGCATATATTGATGAAGAGGCGGTACGGTCTGGCATCACCCGCCAGGAGGCTGTTTCCAGGCTGATTCGTACCGTTACGGCCCAAAAAAACGATAATGAGACCGAACATCTGAAACAGGAAGTCAAATCTCTTTCAAAGATACTTGCAATGAAAGATGATGAGATTATCTACCTGAGATCTGAACTGACTGCGGTTCATAAAGGCCTTTCAAAAATGGCAGATTCACTTGCATCAGGAAATACCACCATTTCTGATATTGAGGGTCTCTTACATCCGATACAGGAGAAGGTTCATGAACTCTCCGGGAACTATGAGGCGTTAAAACAAGCATATGAATCTGCAAGACACGTATCATATCAACAGCACATTCCTCTCATTATCATCGGAATTCTTGCCGGGCTGCTTGTTCTGTACCTGATCATTGTGAAGATATAAGACATGAACTGATTAGTACCACAGATTTATCAGTATATACTGACAAGTGAAAAGTATAGACTGACATAGACTGTCAGAACCGGATATCACCGGAGTATACAGAGATCCACGTTGGATATTGAATCATATGATACCAAAAATTCTGCCTCATTCAAAAGGTTCACTACAAAGGAACCTCATGATTCTGTTTATCGGTATCATTTTCATCTCCCTGATCTCGGTCACCGGATATTATTATATTGAGACATCAAAGCAGATTGATGAACGATTCAGGCAGGACCTTAATCAGACAGAATTGGGATTGAAGAGTGCATCGGATCGAATAACCAAAGGGCAGATGCTCTGGGAGGCAACATATAAAAAGCCCCTGGTTACCGTCACAAACCTGGTTCTCGAAGAGTATGAGCGGTCAAACAGAACTCCTTTTGAGATGAATTTTGATGATATCATAACCCGCATCGATCCGGCATACCAGGACCGGATTGATATCATGCTGATCAATACCTCAGGGGTCGCAGAGTATTCTACCAATAAAAAAGAATTATACCTTGATTTCAGCAAATGGGGACCTTTTTATAAGACCATTACCGACATGCGGATGAATGATACGTTCCGGCTTGACCGGGCGGTCCGTGGGTTTGATTCAGATAATCCCTGGAGAATATTCGGATACCAGCCGACTTCTGACCACCAGTACCTGATCCAGACCACCTACAGGATTTATGATGATTATATGAGTTACGCGGTTAAGTTAACCGAAAGATCTTTATATATTTAAAGCTTACTATTTTTATTAGGTTGGTGACAGTAAGTGCAGCCCCAA
>NZ_JAIWNS010000129.1 GCF_020216685.1 Methanospirillum hungatei
ATCAACAAGGAGGATCCGCGCCATGTACTTTGTACTTTTTCTGCAGAAACGTTTAAGCGTTGTGATAGGTGATGAGAGAATGAGGGGGGTTATCCCCCTAGAATAGATTCGAAGAACCCTTTCTTTTCATTTCCGGTTCCTCCCGGGTTTTTTTTACCTTCAAGTGCGAGGATCTTCTCGTAGAGGTCTTTCATCTCTCCGCTCACATGTTTCGGGATGATGACTTCGACCTCAACGAGAAGGTCTCCAGGTCTGCCCCGTTTTCTGACTCCTTCTCCGGATATCCGAAGTTTTTTACCTCCCTGAGTTCCTGCCGGGACCTTAACCTCCAGATGTCTGTTGTCTATGGTGGTAACCTCAACGGTGGTTCCGAGAACTGCCTGAGCCGGGGTTATCTGAATCTTTGTTAAGAGGGTGTCGCCATCACGATGGAACCGGGGCTCTGGTTTGACATGAATTTCAATATACAGGTCACCATTTGGTGCTCCATGATCCCCGGCCTCTCCATATCCCTCAAGACGGAGACGCATACCGGTATCTACTCCGGGAGGTATATGGACTGAAACCTTTCTTCTGACTTTCTCGTGTCCTGACCCTTTACATTTGGAACATGGTTTTTCTGCAACCTTCCCCTTGCCATGACAGAGATCACAGGTGGATTGTCTGACAAAATTGCCAAACGGGGTCTGGGTTGCCTGCCGGATCTGTCCAGTTCCCCCGCATTTTGGACAATTCTTTGTCTTTTTCGTCTCTGAACCTGTACCGTCACAGGTTGTACAGGATTCAGCATGCATGACCTCTATCTCACGGTCTGCACCAAATACGGCATCACGAAGGGAGACTTCGATCCGCATGAGAAGATCGTCTCCCCGTCTCGGGCCCCGCTGACGTCCGAATCCCCCGAAAATATCCCCTGCAAAGTCAAAGATATCGCCAAAACCGGAGAAGTCGGCGTTGAATCCTCCGCCATATCCTCCGCCCCCATACGATCCCTTTGAGGCGTTGGTAAAGGCTTCATGTCCCATCCGGTCATACTGCTGCCGCTTCTGTGCATCGGACAGGACACTATATGCCTCGTTGATCTCTTTGAATTTGTCCTCTGCTCCCGGATCTTTATTTACATCCGGATGATATTTTCGGGCCAGGCCCCGGTATGCCTTTTTAATCTCGGTATCATCGGCATTGCGGGACACGCCAAGGATATCGTAGTAATCTCCCGCAGCCATTTTTTATACTCACTCCTTCTTTTCAGTGAAGTCTGCATCCACAACATTGTCATCAGAAGCAGAGGAGGAGCTGCCCTCTCCTTTCTGGGCTGCCTGCTCTGCCTGGACTTTCTGATAGATCTTGGTGGTAACTTTAAAGACTGCCTCGGTCAGCTCTTCCATCTGTTTTTTAATGGCATCAGAATCTGTTCCTTCAAGAGCAGTCTTCATCTTCGCGATCTGATCCTGGATGTTTGTCTTGTCTTCCTCTTCGATCTTATCTTCACTCTCTTTCAGAAGTTTTTCTGCAGAGAAGACAGCCATATCTGCGTTATTGCGGATCTCAATCTCTTCTTTCTTCTTGTTGTCTTCCTCTTCAAACTTCTTGGCATCATCGACCATACGCTTGATCTCATCATCGGAGAGTTTCTTACTGCCTTTGATAGTGATCGCCTGTTCATTCCCGGTTCCAAGATCCTTTGCCGTGACATGGATGATACCATTGGCATCGATGTCAAAGGTGACCTCGATCTGCGGGATACCACGGGGTGCCGGAGGGATACCGGTCAGCATGAACCGCCCCAGGGTGAAGTTGTCATTTGCAAGTTTTCGTTCTCCCTGCACGACATGGATCTCAACAGAGGTCTGATTATCTGCTGCAGTTGAGAATATCTGACTCTTTTTGGTCGGGATTGTGGTGTTCCTGTCGATGATCGGGGTTGCTATGCCACCAAGTGTCTCAATGGACAAGGTCAGCGGGGTAACATCAAGGAGCACGATGTCACTCGTTTCACCAGCAAGCACCCCTCCCTGAATTGCAGCACCCACTGCAACACACTCATCCGGATTGATGCCTTTATCAGGTTCCTTACCAAGGAGTTCCTTGACTTTCTGCTGGACTATCGGAACACGGGTTGACCCACCGACAAGCAGAACACGATCAATATCAGATGGCTTAAGTCCTGAGTCGGAGAGTGCCTGCTTGACCGGTCCGATAGTACTCTCGACAAGGTCTGAGATGAGCTGTTCAAACTGGGCACGGGTCAGGTCGATGTCAAGGAACTTAGGTCCTGATGAATCGGTGGTGATGTAGGGCAGATTGACATTGGTCTTTTGTTTTTGTGAGAGTTCGATCTTTGCGTTCTCTGCTGCATCACGAAGACGCTGCATTGCCATTGGATCTTTTGAAAGGTCTATCCCCTCTTTCTTTTTAAATTCGGCAACAAGGTAATCGATGATACGCTTGTCAAAGTCATCGCCACCAAGATGGTTATTTCCTGAAGTTGCCTTGACTTCAAAGACACCATCACCAAGGGTCAGGATAGAGACATCAAAGGTTCCGCCACCAAGATCGTAGACGAGCACGGTGTGGTCATCTTCTTTGTCAATACCATATGCCAGTGCCGATGCGGTCGGCTCGTTGATGATACGAAGTACTTCAAGCCCTGCAATCGTTCCTGCATCCTTGGTTGCCTGTCTTTGTGCATCGTTAAAGTATGCCGGGACGGTAATGACTGCCTTTTTGATCTCTTCCCCAAGGTATGCTTCTGCATCGGCTTTCATCTTCTGCAAAATCATCGCAGAGATCTCCTGAGGGGTAAAGCTCTTTCCGTTGAGTTCGATCTTTTTGGACGTTCCCATATCACGTTTGACAGATATGACGGTGTTCTTGTGATTGGTGATTGCCTGACGTTTTGCAAGGCTTCCAACAAGCCGCTCACCCTCTTTTGTGAATGCAACAACAGACGGAGTGGTTCTGCCTCCTTCTGCATTGGGGATAACGACTGGTTTTCCACCCTCCATGATAGCCATACAGGAGTTCGTTGTTCCAAGATCGATACCGAGGATTTTTTCGCTTGCCATAATAAATTTCCTATATATGAATGATTACTTCTGTTCGACTGGTGCTGTACCCTGCGAGACAACAACCTGGGCAGGACGGATCACTCTGTCCTGCAGGCAGTATCCTTTGCAGACCTGATCGCAGATAGTTCCTTCATCAACATCTGATGGGATCATCGCGATCGCTTCATGGCGGGTTGGATCAAATTTTTCACCCACTGACTCGAATGATTCGATTCCCTGTCTCTTCATTACCTGAATCAGCAGCTTCTGTATCTGAGCAAGCCCTTCGTGTGTTCCGCCCTCTGCCTGTAAGGCACGGTCCAGACTGTCTGCAACTTCAAGCATGTCACGGGCAAATTGTCCGATAGACTGAGCAATCCGTTGTTCTGTATCCCGGACGGAGCGTTTTCTGAAATTTTCAAAGTCAGCTGCAAGCCGCAAATATTTGTCATTGAGGTCATCATACTCTGACCGGAGTAGTTCAAGGGGACTTTTCTCCTCTTCCGGAGGTGATCCTTCCGGAATCAGGGCATCCTCTCCTTCCTGATTCATTTCTGATTTTTTCTCAAGATTGGTATCTGCGGAGTCGTTCATAGAGGTTCACCATAATTGTTGTAATGTAGTTCTATATATATGTATCTCATTCTCCCTGATGTCTATGTATTAATGTATCATTACTGGAAATCTTAAATTGTCCAAATAGCTCAAATAATTAGAATTTGGGCCTTTAAAATTAAGTGAAAAATATGCGAGTGCATTTACTTGAGGTTAGTGTGAAAGCCGACTCATTCCCCCTGCATGAAATCCAAAAACGCGCCGGTTAAATCTCAAAAAATCAGGGTTTAATTTAGAATATCTCTTTGATATGTATCGTATTGATATAGTCTCGGTCAACTGCGGGGAGGTATTGCACCATCCAGTCACCCGCAGGATTGCCGGTAACCTGCCATAAACGATTCGGTTTGAAATTCACAGGAAACGTGCAAATTGGATTTAAAAATCTTAAAACCCCATAAATCCTTTCGCGCTCCAGTGGAAATGAAGGGGTCGGTTCATTCATATCCCCAAACCCATCTGAACCGTCTGCACTCCTCTCGTGCTACCCTGACAGAATCCTCTCAATACATCCAGGGACATATGACCAGTTTATATCCGTAGCCTTCTGGTGAGTATGGTTTCCCCTGTCAAGAAAATCAGGCGTATCTGTATCAAGGAAATGGATGAGCCTTATCTCTGATCTGCTTTCTGTATCAGCAGGAAGAATGATCTGATGGATAAAATCATCCCATGTGGACCGGTTCAATATTCCGGATTCTTTTATTTTTGAAAACAGAATCATGGCATAGAGCTGACCGACAGGATATATCCAGTACATTCCTGCAGTATCACCCGTCAGATGCGGGGAACGAAGAAGGTACCCACCATGGTCAGTACTCTTAACTCCGGTTATTTCTGTATAAATTTCTGCGTATGCTTCTCCAAATGAAATGGAATCAGGGGATTGTGTAAACCGGTGATCCAGAATGCCGATTGCCATGTCTTTGCCCAGGTTCAACCGGTTTTCGGGAGCATATGGATCTGACATTATTGAATATTGCATAATTTTGTCTCCGTTCTGAGTTTCAAGGGGGGATTTCGGAGCCATGAGGATGCTTAGTATTTCCGGAGAAAATGCCAGATATTCAAAAAGATGTGACGAGGCTTCGGTCAGTTCTACAGGTATTATGGCTGGTTGTGAAGATGATTGAGCAGAACCTGCAAGGATCCTGGTATACAGATGACCCAGTTCATGAAAGAGCAGGGAATATTCTTCCTTTCCAAATCCCCTCTGAACAATAGTAGCATCAGAAGTACCACTCACTATAAAGACGGGTGCAGGAAGGCTCCCTTCATCTTTCCTTACACCTCCATCTCCGGCAATGAGTGCAGTCATCCACTCTTTGGTTTTCCCTGGACGTTCTTCCAGATCAAGATAGAACCATCCTTTTGTGTCATGTGTCTTTTCGTCAGCAATCCGGAAGAGGAGAACTCGAGGAGCATACGCCCGGGCATCTGCCACGAGTTCAGTTCTGACACCAAAGAAGCAGGAGAATAATGCGATGGTCCGGGATATTGTACGATGGAATGGTAATGAAAAATCTCTCGTATTGGGGGATTTATTTCTCTGTTGCGAGGTGATGAGAAGATCTGTCTCATAATCAAATACTTCTGTTGCTATTGGATCTCTGGATCTCTTCCTCTGGAGAAGTTCAGACGTCACCGGTTTTACCAGCTCTTTCACAAGGGGCGTGATCTCATCAAGCATGGATGAAATATCTGTCCTGTTTATTCTCCATCCCTGTTCATCTGCTGTAAGGTCAGTCCAGGTTGCATACCCAAGAAGAGATGCGATAGAATTTCGAAGAATCGCAATTTTTGTGAGTGTATTGAGATTTTCGGTAAGGGGGTGATTTTCCCTGATATGCATTATGTACTGGTTCTGCAGGGATCCAAGTTCCTGGTAGAGGGATGATAATCGTGTTTTCTCTTCTTCAGATCTGAGTGCACCACCAAATCTGAAAAACCGGGTCTCCTGATCATACAACCATCTCCCATACTCTGACGTCGGTTTTGTCTCTAATATGGAGCGGTACAGCTCATCATGTGATGAAAGGTTCCTGATGTAGGTATCCCGTTTCTCTGCTGCCATGAACGCAGCGTTCTGAAGATCCTGGTCCGGATACAGGCTGGCAAGGGTCTGATATTTTAAAAGACGGGAATCTAATCTGGTCAGGATCTCTTCAAGCCGGAGTATTGTATTTGTTTCATTCCGTTCATGTGCAGAAAGAGAGAGAAGAGATGCAATCTCCTGGTCAGCCTGGGAGAGTGCATTATGTACTTCGTCATCAATCGCCGGTACTGTCAGCGGAAAGGTAATGGCTGGTTCTTCTTTGGAAACAGAAAGGGAACTATCGATTCGATCTCCGGATACCTGGTTAAACAGAAGGGGAAGGAGTAATAAAAGAACGAAAAAACCCCTGCATTTCAGATTCTCCACGGTTCTCCCTCCTGATCATTGAATGGATACACTGAATCGATGGATACTTATAGCCTTAATGAGAATATCCCATTCAGGGAAGATCTATGGGATCACAAGGACGTAAAATTGTCGGCATGGATGTTGATGAGCTGATCTCTCTCCTCAACAAGGCACTCGCTGATGAATGGCTTGCATATTACCAGTACTGGGTCGGCTCAAAGGTTGTGAAAGGGCCCACCAAGGACGCAGTTATTGCCGAGCTGGTCCAGCATGCAACAGAAGAACTTTCACATGCAGATATGATTGCCCTTCGGATCGTTCAACTGGGAGGAACCCCGGTTCTTGAGCCGAAGGAATGGTACAATCTGACCAATTGCGGGTATGATGCACCGGTGGATCCCTATGTGAAGGCCGTACTAGAACAGAATATCAAAGGGGAACAGTGTGCTATTAAGACCTATGACAAACTGATGAAGATCGTCGAGGGCAAAGACCCGGTTACCTACAATATGATTCTCACCATCATCACTCAGGAAGTTGAGCATGAAGAGGATCTTCAAAGTCTTCTTGAAGACCTTGAGATGATAATGAAAAAATAATTCTTTTCGGTTATTCTTTAATTTTTTCAATATACATCTCTATTTGTTCACAAAAGGCGAATAGATCTTCCAGGTGGTTTTTCAGAATATAGTATCCTGTTTGATCATCGATCTTCCCATAGCGATGGACGAGAATATTCCGAAAACTCTTCATCTTTTTCATCGTATCTGAAAAATTCTGATCAATAATCCCTTTTGTACACAGGTTCTCTATGATATCTTCATCATCTTCAGGCACTCCAAAACGTAAATCCCTGTTCATGATAGCGCAGATATCAAAAGCCGTCTGGATGGCATATTCTAATCTTTTATATATACCATCCTTTACAATACCCATATGTAAAAATTGTTGATATTCACAATCGGGAGGAAAATTCTCTTTAATAATTTCTATTGAATCTTCGATCTCACGTAACCGGATTCGTATCTGTTCCAATCTCATTTTATTATTCATGCAATGAATCGCTCTCCGGTATAATCGTCGAGATGTGGTTTGAACAGGTTGAATTCCCGGATGGTATCATACGCCAGGTCATACACCTCATCTTCATTCTGCATATACAAAAACACCCCTCCGAGTACTGACTTTCGGATATAGAGAGGCAGATTTTCATAAATGTGGAGATCAATCATTTCAGGAAGCTCGGACAACAATGCCATTCGGTACAATTCAGCTTCTAATCGTTCCATTTTACATGATATCGCAATATCGATATCTGAGTGAATGGAATTCTCCCCGGTGGCGACAGAGCCATAGAGTGCTATAAACCTGATCTTTGAAAATCCGGTTGATTGTTTTATAATGTCAAGGGCTTTCTGAATTATATCCTGATTCCTTTGTGACAGTGCAGGGTTCATGAGGATCTCGAATGGTAGTGAGTATTGGTATGAGGAAATACATAATCCAATCTTTTCCTCATCTCTACCTTCCATGGGAGAACATTATACTCTTGAAGGTGCATCTAATCCGTATTGATATTATCAATATCAACGAATCATTTTCAGGTGGGATTATATGAGAACTAATACTACGCGAACAAGGGTTTTTCTTGTTGTCATATGTCTCTTCTCCGCCATTACAAGTGCCGGATGTGGTGATGAGAGTAATGCCCAGTCATTTGACTATCAGGGATCAGGTATTGCAGAGCCATTTTATCCATCATACCTCCCATCCCCTGATATATATCCCACTCCAGGCCAGGATATGGAGGTTATCACCATTCAACCAGGAATGGAGTATGTGTATACCGACCCTTCACCATCTCCCGATCCTTCACTCCCGTCACAGACAACGTATAAACCAGTCTTTTCCCATGATCCGGTTGGGAGTTCATACCAGGACCCGGGAACTGCAGAGCCCTATTACCCATCTACTCCCCCTTCCCCGGGAAATACCTACGAGGAGCCTGTCCAGGTTGTACCGGTGACGACCCAATACCCGGATCCGGGGATCGCAGTCCCCTATTATCCGCCAAGCCCTCCTGCCCCTGAGCCGACTCAGTATATCCCTCCACGGGACTATTCTTCCCCGGTGTATTACCCATCTCCCCGATACCAGGAGCCGGTGGTTATTCGCACATGGTATGATGACCGGTACTATCGCCCATCCTATTATGATCCATATGAACGAAAATGGGAGTATTACTCATACGCAGATGGCACTTTGAAAGTCTCCAGTACTCCATATCAGGCTGAAATATATCTGGATAACCGGTTCAGAGGCTATACTCCTAACTCCGGTTATCGGACAATTGAAAATCTCCGCCCCGGCACCTATACCCTCCGTCTGAAAACTGCCGGGTACTATGATTATTCAGAAGACGTGTACGTGTCACGGGGCAGGACAACGTACGTTGATGCCGACATGGTCAGAATCGGGGAACGGTACCAGAAAGCAGGATTCATATCTGTTCAATCTGAACCCTCGGGTGCAGCTGTTTATCTGAATAATGAGTACCGGGGCTTTACCCCTGTCCTCCTCACCGGTGTATCCCCGGCAGAACACACCCTCCTTGTGCGAAAGGACGGGTTCATTGATTATGTCAGCAGGGTGCAGGTTATGGATAAACAGACGATCAGCATTTCTGCGATACTAAATCCGGTGCCGGTGCCTGCAACCGTGACTCCTGTTGCCCCTCCGGTGGAGAGCCCTGTTCCAACTCCACCTAAATCCGGATTATTTGGTGGTATTGTCTGTATTTCAGTTCTTCTTAGTGCGCTTTTCATAGTCCGGCACCGGCCAGATCCATAAAGTCCCGGACACTTTTTTTCGAAAGCTTCTAGACCTTCAGACAGAGAAAGTACTAAGATAACAGCAGGAAGTCGGTGTAGAGTGAGTACAAACCCTGAAAAACATCCTAACCGTCCCCATTGTCTGTACCTGTGGTTTCTTCACGGAATGGCGGTATGCTCTGAAGAGAAAAGCAATCGGCAGTGCCCGTATCCATTCTGGAAATGTCCGGTAAAGCAGATGCAGCCAGATCAGAAACAATTGATGGCTGCTGATGTGGTATCTGATGTATCTGATAATGCCAGAGTGGCCTTGAAAACATAGCGTTACAGAACTGAATAATCCCGCCGAATCTTTTGGCCGGCCTACCGGGCTAAGGCCACCGTCTCTCCATACTGAACGACATGGCCCTTCATCGCCTGAATGAGTTCATCTTTTGTTGATCCGGCTGGCAGGTCAAGCATGGTATCCAGACCATATACTCTGAACTGATACCGGTGCATCTCACCTTCAGGCGGGCAGGGTCCCTGATATCCGATGGTGCCGTAATCGTTTCTTCCCTGCACGGCCTGAACCGGGTATGTTACCTGCGGCTCTTTTGGAATACCTTCCGGGATTCTGGAGATTGGGGGAAGGTTCCAGACAATCCACGGAGTAAAGGAACAGCATGATTTGATGAACGGATTAAAGACCATGATGGCGACAGATGTGGCATTCAGGTTTTTGATATTCAATGCCGGAGTCCTGTCTCCTCCTTTGCATGTATACGAATGTGGAAATTCCAGAAAATCAAGGGTTACAATTATTGAGGTTATGGTGGTCATGCTGGATCATACCTCATATGAGCGTGCCAGGAAAAAAACCTAAGCCCCCGGCGGTAATGAGATCCTCACGGTTTTCTGCCCTGACGATCTGTGGGATATCTCCCCATATGATACTCTGTTCTCCAAACACGGCGAATATTCCCTCGATATGAGTATCCACCCTCTCAAGGCATGACTGATCGGCAATAGTCAGGACATTACAGACGGCTGTTGCAACGGCATCGGCGAGAAGCGGGTCTCTCGAGAAGACCGTTACGCTGTCTGCCGTTCCAAATGAAAAGGAATGACCAACCGTTGCTGATGAGGTACATATCCCGTATATCTCATTTTTTGGTGGGATAAAAAAGGCATATTTGCCTGATAATGGAGAATTTCCTGCATACAGGCCCACCCGTACCGGCCGGTCTGTTATCATCGCAATATCCCCTCCATTATCAATGATGCAAAAGGATGCCCCCTCCCTTTGTGCTGCGCTCACTCCGGCATGAGCAACCGCTCCGGCAACGGCTGCCATCGGCCCCACGCCCGCTTTCCATGCAGCAGCAGCCATGTTCCTAATAATGTCCGGTCCATGTGTGATGGTCAATGGTTCAAAACTTGAATTAAAAAAGGGATCCTGAATGATATACCGTTCAAGTTCGTATCTTGCCGTTCGGATACCTTCACAAGCGGTTTCAATCACCTGCTCTTCATCGGCCAGGATTGTGGCGATTGTCTCCCTGAGTTCAAAATGATGACGGAGGGTCATTCAGGTTAGTAACTTAATGATAATGCTGCATGAGGACAACTGATTATGCACCGTCCACAGAGGATACACCTCTTCGTTTCAACATGTAACTTCCAGTCATTATCAAAGGAGAAGACTCTTTTCGGGCAGATAGAAATACATGCCCCGCAGTCAACACACTCCTCCTCATCATGTCTGATACCCTCCTCAAGAATTCTGACCTCAGCACCAAGGCTTCTCATCCGATCGCTGACCAGGATGCAGCTTTCGTCAGGAACATCCACGAGGGCTTCTTCTCCTTCATGCGCATCAGATCGTGCCCGGTCAACATTGATGAGAACGCCGGTTTCTTTAACCACCTGGGCAATAATCGGCTTACTCTCATGAATAAGCCTGACTAATAACTTCATGGTCTTCCTCCGCCAGGTTTGAACAGTTTCCCTAAGTCACTTGCATGAAGAATGGCAATACATTGGTTTTGTGCATCAACAACCGGTAATGCACTGATGCGGTGATGTTCCATCTTCTGTGCTGCTATATCAATCGGTTCATCGGCTAATGTGGTGATCACATTTCTGGTCATGACATCCTGGACTTTTATCTTCCGTTCAGGCCGTGCAACAGCCTTGGCAATATCAAAGGTGGTCACAACACCGGTCAGTCGTCCCTGTTCATTCAGAACCGGCAGGTGATTTGTCTCTCCCCTGAGAAGTTTCTTTGCTGCCTCAGTGATCTCCTGATCTTCCTTGATGGTGACCACTTTTCGTTGCATGATCTCCTGAACCAGGACTACCTTTCTCGTTTCCCTCATTGGTTTTGCCTGTTTTGAAGGATCAAGATACCGGGTGGGGAGGCAGAGGGTCATTTGTCCATCCTCAATCCATCGTTTTAAGGTGTTTGCAACCATCTTTGCCCGACGGAATGATGAGAGGGATGATGTCTTAATCTCTTCATTATCAAGTTCGATGGTACCTGACTTCAGTTCAGCATAACTGACCTGACCAAGAACCGGCCTGCTCCGTGACGGGACACCGTAATCCTTGATACTGACCATGATATCCTCATCACGAACCGCCGTGCGTCTGACCGTCTCAATATCAAGAACCGGCAGGGGAATACCGACACCCAGGTAGAGGGTCGGACCGTACCGGTACATATATGCAGCCCTGAGAAAATCGGTGTTCATATCATTCATATCAGCCGTGGTCATCAAAGTGGCAAAGTTCCCTGCTGAGGAGTGCTGGGTTCCTTCACCAATCACCATGCCCTGAGCTCCGCCAAGGAGGATTGGAACACCGCTTCCGATAAGCCGGAGATTTGGATCATTGCATATGGGATTTAAAGTGCCGGCACCGGAAAAGGTAACGTTTCCACTATGCGGAAGAAGAGTTCCCATGTAGGTGTATAACGTATCTTCAGAGGTGTTGACTGCGGCATCATACCGCTGATAGGCATTGCGGGGATTGACCATTATGGCCTGGTTCAAATCTTCCAGTCGTACCTCGGTTGTAATACTCCGCCGTGGATAGCAGTCTGATCCTGAAGACTGGGCACGAAGTTCGATGGCTTTCCCTGATATAAAATCCTCGATAACATGGGCACCACCATAACTCTCCATTCTGGTTACTGACTTATTTGTCGCACCGATGTAGGTATCCACAGCTGCAATACCGCCATATGCCTCAACATCGTTCAGCCAGAGTCGCTCCATCTTTATCGGAGGCTCTGCATGACCGAAATTCAAAAAGGCACCAGAGGAACACATAGCCCCGAAGGTTCCGGTGGTTACGACATCCACCTCATGAAGTGCTCCTTCTTCTCCGAGTTCGCTGACGATGTCCGGCATCTCATCGGCAGTGACCACCCGGGCTGATCCATCACGAATACGCCGGTTGATCTCATCGATGGACTTTTCCATAATGGTTACCTGATTGGAGATGAAAGGAGTTATAGGTTTAGTTTTGCTTCTGATGGGAAAAAAGGGACTTCGTTCTTTTAAAGACTGGAAAAAAATATTATTTGAGGACGGCACCGAGGTCAGCAGAGCCGACTGCCGCAGCATACCTGGCAAGGACACCGGTAAGCGGTCTCTTGAGTGGTTTCCATCCCTTCTTCCGGTTCTCGATCTCATCAGCATTGAGATTCAGATTTACGGTCTTGGTAAACAGGTCAATAGATATCTGATCTCCATCCTTCACAAAGGCAATTGGACCGCCTGCCGCTGCTTCAGGTGCCACATGGCCGATACATGGTCCCCGTGTTCCGCCAGAGAACCGTCCGTCAGTGATGAGAGCTACCCTGCTATATCCAAGCCCGACGAGTGCTGAAGTTGGCGACAGCATTTCAGGCATACCCGGCCCGCCTTTTGGCCCCTCATACCTGATGACGATGACATCCCCTTCTTTTATCTCCCGTGCAAGGATTGCTTTCATAGCCGGCTCTTCCCCGTCAAAGACTCGGGCAGGTCCGGTATGCTTCCACATCTCATCCTGTACAGCACCACTTTTTATGATGGCCCCGTCTGGTGCAAGGCTTCCGGTCAGGATCATCAGCCCTCCGCTTTTGTGGATCGGTGATTCTTCCGGATGGATAACTGATTCATCCACATAGGTGACTGAATCAGCAATCGTATACACATCTTTGCCTGAAACAGTCTGGCAATTCTCCAGATGTCTTTTTATCTGCCTGAAGACCCCAGGTATTCCTCCTGCATTGTAGAGTGCGTGCATGGAGTGAGGACCAGCCGGCATCATTGACGCGATATGGGGAACCTGCTCTGATATCCGGTTAAACTCCTGCAGGTCAAAAGGAACTCCTGCCTCAGTTGCAATAGCCATCAGATGAAGGACGGTATTGGTTGAACCACCAAGAGCCATATCGACCCGGATGGCATTCCGAAGGCTTGCCGGGGTGATGATATCACGGGGGAGGACCTGTTTTCTTACCAGATCCACGATCTGTTTTCCGGTTCTGTATGCAAGCCGGATTTTTTCAGCGTAGACTGCCGGAGTTGCAGCACAGCCGGGAAGAGACATACCAAGTGCTTCAGTCATACAGGCCATGGTATTTGCAGTATACAGGCCCTGACATGAACCGCATCCCGGCATTGCTGCCGTTTCAAGTTCGGTGAGTTCCTCCTCAGTCATGGTTCCTCCTGCCACCTTTCCGACCCCTTCAAAGACATCAGTCAGTGAGAGTTCACAGCCGTGGAGATTTCCTGGAAGCATATTCCCCCCGGTCAGAACAATGGCAGGGATATTGCATCTTCCTGCAGCCATGAGCATGCCTGGAACAATCTTATCACACGTGCAGATGCAGACGATACCATCAAATTTGTGGGCCTGTATCATGAGTTCGACTGAATCTGCAATATTTTCACGTGACGGGAGGGAATACCGCATTCCTTCATGTCCCATGGCAATGCCGTCACAGATGCCGATGGTATTAAATTCAAAAGGAGTTCCTCCTCCGGCAGTTATCCCTTCTCTGACCCGTTCACCAAGGATCCGGAGATGGGTATGTCCGGGTACGATGGTGTTCCAGGAGTTTGCGATACCGATAAAGGGCTGGTGCATCTCACTCTCATCTATCCCGAGAGAACGAATGAGGGAACGATTGGGAGCCCTGGCATACCCAGCCTTGACATCATCACTCCGCATAATACTCATGAACAGATAGGAGATGACACTAGATAAAGGAAAGGTTAGTGGTGCAAACTCAGATCACGAGTGCACCATGTTTACCGGCAAGGTTTCGATCACATGGTGCATATTATCCGGGAACAGATACTAAGTATGGTTTTTACCTGTGCTCAATGTGGTCAGTGTTGCATGTTCCTGGGAGACTATATTGTCATTGATGCAAAGACGGGGCCATATACCTTTTCCTGTTCCTGTGTTTCAACAAATACCTCGTTTCATGCAGTCGTCGATGAGGATAAACGGAAGTTTTTTGATATTGATGAGTTTCCTCGTGCTCATCCTCATGCCTGCCCATTTCTTCGGCCGACTGATGACGGGCGGATCGTCTGTACCATTCATGAGACCAGTCCGGCCCAATGCAAGATATACCGGTGTGTGGCAGTGAGAATCTTTGACGAAGAAAAACAGGTGGGGTATATCACCGGTATGGGTGCACTTCATTCAGATGATCCGGATTTGCGTTCCCTTTATGAATCATGTGCTTTTGAGGTCCCAAAGGAAGATTTGGAACGGGATGAATGGTTTGCCCGGTATTTTGAAAAATATGGGTACAGGACTGAATAATCACATCACAGCGAGTCCAGCCATGGAGCTACATCTGCAGTATTGAGGATTTTTACTCCGATATTTTTCATATCAAGGACATTTGCTTCATGGATCTCCTTTGTCTGTGCCCCGGTTGCGTCATCGACGAGGATTGTTACATAATTATACGCCATTGCATCAAATATCGTGGTCCGGATACAATTCGGCGTCTGGATTCCTCCAACAACAACGACATTCACCCCAAGGGTCCGGAGCATCAGGTCAAGGGTGGTTCCAATAAATGCACTCATCCGGACCTTCTCGATAAGGTGCTCACCCGGTAAGGGTGTGAGTTCATTGATAACTGCAGCACCATGTGACCCCCTGACTGCAAATGGTTTGTCTTTAAACATTTCAGCCCTGAACCATTCAACGTCTGATCCGTCCGGTTCATGAACCCTGACGATATGAAAGATTGGCAGTTGTTTTTCCCGAAACAGGGAGAGCAGTTGAGTAAGAGGGGTAATGACTGCCTGTGCTCCGGCAACAGGGAGAACTGCATGAGTTGAGGCAAAATCATTCTGCATATCGATGATGAGAAGTGCAGGTTTTCGTGTCATATATACGAATGGTATTGTGGTTTCATCATAGTTGTGACTGGGTCACCAATAAGTGATGTATTCTTTTTGTAGGTTATGTATTGGTCTGTCAGAGGTCTGATTATCAGGGGATTGTTGTACGGTTATT
>NZ_JAIWNS010000130.1 GCF_020216685.1 Methanospirillum hungatei
AGCAGGTTTGGATGTCATCCTCTGCACCCCGACAGCATCAGGAAAAACCCTCTCCTTTCTGCTCCCCTTTCTTACCATACGGCAGAATGTCCGGGATGCAACCGCCCTTGCCATCTATCCGGCAAAAGCCCTTACCCGTGACCAGCAAAAGACGATGCAGGATCTGGAAAAAGCAACCGGAATGCCCATTCAGCCTGCTATCTATGACGGTGATACCCCGCAGCATGACCGGCCTCTTATCAGGTCAGAAGCAGGACTCATCCTCACAAATCCCTATGAAATTCATCAGATTCTCCCCTGGCACCGGCAATGGTCCTCCTTCTTTTCACGGCTGAGGTACATAATCCTGGATGAGGCCCACCAGTACCGGGGGGTGTTTGGGAGCAGTATGTCTGTTCTCATACGAAGGCTGCTTCGGATCTGTGACCATTATGGTTCATCACCGCAGTTTTTCCTCTCATCGGCAACACTTGCAAACCCTGCCGATTTTGCCCGTAATCTGACCGGACGGGAGATGACGATCATCGACAGAAGTGGTGCACCTACCGGAGATAGGTTTTTTATTCTGTATAATCCGTACCGGGAGATGGTCCAGCCAAGGTCGGTCTATTCGGAGAGCGCTGAGATCCTCTCTCTTCTGGTTGAAGCCGGCCTGCAGTCCCTCTGCTTTACCGGTTCACGCCGGATGACTGAACTGGTATCAGTCTGGGCGAAAAACCACCTCCACAAAAAGTCTCCTGACAAGGTGAACAGTATCGCTGCGTACCGGGCGGGGTATCTCCCAAAAGAGCGGCAGGAACTTGAACGAAACCTGAAAGCCGGAGTGATGCGGGGGATTGTATCGACAAATGCGCTTGAACTTGGGATTGATATCGGGTCTCTTGATGCCGTGGTGATGACCGGGTATCCGGGGACCATGATGTCAATCTGGCAGCAGGCAGGACGGGCCGGCCGGTCGGTCTCTGATGCCCTGGCCATTCTTATCGCGATGCAAAACCCGCTTGACCAGTTTTTTATGCGGCATCCGGAGGAGTTCTTTGCCCGCCCCCATGAACATGCCATCATCGACACGAAAAACCCTTATATCCTCTCCGGACAGCTCCTCTGCGCCGCTTCTGAACTTCCGGTCAGACCTGAGTTCGATATCCGCTGGTTTGGAAAAGGGATTATCGACCATCTTCATGCACTGGTAGAGAATGGCCTTGTTGCAGAGACACCGCGGGGCTATGTCTACACCGGGAGAAAGCGGGCAAGTGAACTGGTGTCATTGTCCCAGATCAGTGATGTCTGGACGGTAGAGGTCAGAAACCGGGTTATTGAGACACTGGATATCAGGCAGGCATGCCGGGAGGCCCATCCTGGTGCGGTCCTAATTCACCAGGGAGAGCGGTATCTGGTAGGCAGCTGGGATTTTGACCGTCACCGGATCCTGGCGACAAAGGAGGATCCGGGGTACTATACCAGAGTAAACCACCAGACCGGTGTTCAGATCCATGAGCGGCTGATGAGCCGGGAGATCAGCTCCGGAACCCTCTGTCTGGGCAGAGTAGAGGTATCAGAACTCTATCACGGGTATCGCCGGCTCATCGATGAGAGGACCATCTCCACCGAACCACTCTCCCTTGAACCGATAACCTTTGAGACCATATCTGTCTGGATTGAGTTCTCCCTGAAAGGAATGAGTGTCTTGTCAGCAGACCATGATGTCGGTGGTTCTCTTCATGGGGCAGAACATGCTCTTATTGCCATGATGCCCTACCATGTTCTCTGTGACCGGTGGGATCTGGGAGGACTGTCATCGGCCAGCTCTTCAGAAGTCAGGGGAAAACCGGTCATCTTCATCTATGACGGGTACGAAGGGGGTATCGGCCTTGCGGAACGTGCATATCATATCTATGAAGAGCTCTGCGAGTCGGCGGAGAAGATGGTCAGGGAATGCAGGTGTAAAGACGGGTGTCCGGCCTGTATTTACTCACCGAAATGTGGGAATGATAACCAGCCGCTTGATAAAAGAGGATGTATTGCGCTTCTCCGGCACTGTGCCGGCCTGACCTGACGGGGAATTTATTTCTTCTCTTTGGCCTTTGCCTGTGCTGCCGCTTCCTTTCGTTTCTTAAAATGCTCGGTGATCTTTGTTATATGTGCGATTTTATCCATTTCAGTCCCATAGAGGGCAAAACCCTTTTTATCCACCGAGATAATCTTGTAGAGCTGGCGAATTTCTTCAGGTACCCGCATCCCGGGGATGGATCGCATATGTATGAAATTTTCAATCTGTACCTGGAAGTTTTTCTTGAGGAGTTCCCGAAGCTCCTGAATATCATTGCGGAGCCTTTTGATATCTTCCTGGTTCCAGTGCAGGATCTGCTGCTCAAGTTCTGAAATCCGGTCTATTGCCTCTTTGCTCTTTTCAATATGTTCATCAACGGCCTGTGACAGAGCCAGTTCGGCCATCTCAGCGCTATCGATATTCTCATATTGCATAATAATTCCCCTATTCTGTATACGTGTACCCTGCAGCTAAAATCAATCTTGTTCCTGCTTCCCCTTAAAACCCAGGACCGGCAGGTGATCATACCGGTGCGTTCTCAACAGACTGATGAGTTCAGCAGCAGCACGGGAGACCGGGGGTGTCAGCGGGGTGTCAGGATCAAGGCAGCCAGGCTCTATTCCGATAAAGGTGACGTGTGAATGGGGGGCACACTGCTCAATAAAGAAGGTGAGGGGGAGCTGATGTGTCCCAATCCCATAATCCCTGATACAATCATGCGGAATGATCCGGACGCTTCCGGGTAAAAGTCCCATCTGAACGGCATCAACGATGACAATCCGTTCCGGTCTGCGTTCCCGTATCGGACGGATAAAGTTCTCCGGAACAATGCCTGCATTGATGACTGTCCAGTCTGAATCCAGAAGTGCTTCAGCGATACAGGGGCCAACACCGTCATCCCCGAGCAGGTCATTTCCAATACCAAGGAGCAGATCCACAGTTATGTACCGTTCCCTCCTGACTTCAAATAACCGGTATTGTTTGATAATTATTTTATAAGTTACCGGCCAATTTTCAATCAATGGGCTTAGAAAAACTTGAAGACATCGTTGATATCCCGTATCCGCAACATCCTCACTGTGCCACGGTTCTGGTCCTTGACACATCGGCATCCATGTCAGGCAATAAGATAGCAGAGCTGAATGAAGGCCTTCGCATCCTCACCGATGAGCTGAAGGAGGACGATCTTGCGGTCAAACGGATAGATCTTGCCGTGATAACCTTTGGGAAAGGGGTGGAACTGGTCAGACCCTTCACCGGCATATCGGCATTTGACCCTCCGGAACTCTCTGCCGGCGGGTATACTCCCATGGGTCAGGCCATTCTTGAAGCAGTCAGGCTTGTTGAAGAACGAAAGGCCGAGTACCGAACCATCGGGACCGATTACTACCGGCCGTGGATATTTTTAATCACCGACGGTCAGCCGACTGATATGCGCAAAGGTGATGAGATCTGGGAGAAGGTCATTGAGGCGGTGCATGGAGGGGAGAAAGATCACAAATTCCTCTTCTGGGCGCTTGGTGTTGACCAGGCCAATATGACGGTGCTCCGCGAGATATCTCCTCCGGGCAGGACCCCGCTCATGCTCAAGGAAGCAAAGTGGGCCGAGATGTTCCTCTGGCTGTCAAAGAGTCTCTCCCAGATATCAGACTCCCGGATTGGTGAACAGATATCACTTGAGAACCCGGTTGGTCCTGAAGGCTGGGGAGTAATCCAGCTCTGATACCGATGCCTGCCGGACATACAAGACCCGGATCATATATCGCCTGTGGTGCGTCGGTTGCAGGAACCAGGCATATTCGGGACCAGATACCGTGTGAAGATGCCTGGGCCGGAGTCATCCTCCCTGATGCTCTCATCATCGCGGTTGCTGACGGTCTCTCATCTGCAGAATATGGCGGAAAAGGAGCGGATATTGCCGTATCCTCCAGTGTCAGAGATGCCACGGATGCATATAAACCCGGGGAGCAGGATATTCCTGCTCTTATCAGGTCAGCCATGAGTGCCGGGAGGGAGGCTATCCATGACCATGCCCTTTCTGAAGGACTGCACATCTCATCGTTTGCAACAACGCTCCTTTTGGCTGTTCTCACCCCTGATGGTGCCTTCTGTGGTCATATCGGAGACGGAGCCTGTGTCGCCCTCTCAGAAGGCGAAGCATCCCTGCTCTCGGTTCCCGGAACTGCCGAGTATGCCAATGAGACGGCAGTCCTGACCGCACAGACCTGGGAGTCACACTGTCGCATCTCACACCGAGCAGCCGATGCAATCATCTGTGCAACCGACGGATGCCAGGGGGCCCTTATCAGAAGGGAGGATGGCGCCTATGTCCCATACAGTCCCTTTGTCGTGCCCCTTGTCAGATCCCTCGGGGAGTACTTGGATGAAGGCCGGGATCTGAATTCCGAGATCGCCGATCTCCTCTCTTCTTCCCGCATGCGGGCACTCTCATCAGATGACATGACGCTGGCCGTTGGATTCTCCCTGTCTGGTGAGCCCTTCTGATGGCCGGGTCGTCCGGAGCAGAACCTAAAATCCGGATTGACCGTACCAAAATAGAGGTCTCTCCTCTCTCATCAGGTCCGGTTCGCGAAGAACTGGTCATCATGAACGAGGGAAAGGGACGGCTCTATGGAAATATCCGGTCAGATGCAGACTGGGTCACCGTTCTTGACACGAATCTGAATACCACCTTTATCCAGCGGGTAATCCTTGAGATACGGCCTGACAGAGCCCCGGCAAGTGGGGAGTCATCGGTTCATATTCTCTCAACCGGTGGTATCGGACGGGTAAAGATTGAGATCAGAAAAACCCCGACACCGGTCTCAACGCTCCGGATGGATGAGAAGGTCTTCCAGTTTTGCGGTATTACCAAAGATGAGACGATCTCATTCTCACTCACCGTCAGAAATGCCGGCGCCGGGTTTTTATCAGGGACCGCAGTCCCGCTCTGTGACTGGATTGAGATACCTGCCCGTGGCATCTGGACCAGAACCGTGCAGGTCATCCCGGTCAGAGTTATCAGCTCAAAAGCCCCGAAGGCCAGACACCCGGTCGGGAGGATTCATGTAAAGACGAATGGCGGGGAGGAGACGGTTGAGGTATCCATCCACCGTTCATCAGAGAAAGGGCCGGTTCCCCGGTTTATTCCATCCTCACTCCGGATATCCTGGACGATCAGGGGTATCATCGAAGAGCGTCTTATGGTCAAAAATACCGGTGCCGGGGTCCTCCGGGGGACCATTCCCTCGAAATATCCCTGGATAACCGCAGTGCCGTCAATATTCTCCGTCACCGACAGCACCATAATTACCATCAGAGTAGATACCCGTCTGCTTCCGGGAAATGTTCCTGCATCTGTCCCGATTGTGATCATCACCAATGTCGGGCCATTTACATTAAATATCGAGATAGCCCGTTCATATCCGGCACAGGAGAAAGCACGGGTCCGTCTTCCCAGAATAAAGACCAGATCACGGATGACGGTCCTGGATCAGTATGGTGGTCAGCTGCAGATACTCTCATCAGGAAAATCCGGCGGGGAAGGGGAGATATGGTATGTGGAGGGTGATGATACCCGGTGTGTGAAGATATTTCATCCCCACCGGAGCAGTCCGGAGATGGAAGAGAAGATACGGATCATGCAGAAGTGTCCGATCAAGATTCCTGCCGGAACGGGGATCTGCTGGCCGTCGGGCATCATCCTCTCACAGCCCCCGTCACGGTTTCTTGGATACCTGATGACCCGCCTTGACAGCCGGTTTATGCCGGTGCATGCCTGGTACGATAAACCTGACCAGGATTTTTCCTTCTCAATGAAGGCAGCAGCACGCCTTGCCGGTCTTGTCCATGCGGTCCATGCATCCGGTCACTGTGTCGGCGATCTTCGTGAGAATAACGTATTCATCAGCACGGACGGAGAGATATGCCTCATCGACACAGATTCGTTTCAGATCACCGATCCATCATCATCACGGACATGGTTCTGCCGGGTCGGGACTGGTGAGTATCTTCCCCCCGAACTGATTGACGGCTCATTTGAGAAGCAGGATATTGACCGGCTCTTTGCTGACCGGTTTGCCCTTGCCGTTCTAATCTTCCGGTTCCTGATGCAGGGGGCTCACCCATACCAGGGACGGGGACCGCTCATCGAGGATGCACCAACAACCCCGGATAAGATTATTCGTGGTCTTTTTGCCTATGAAGGAAAGATCCCCGGCCTGTATCCACCTGACTATGCCCCGCCGTATGACCGGATCCCCTCATCGGTCCGTGCCCTGTTCCACGAGGCATTTGTGACCGGTCACCAGCACCCGCAGGCACGTCCCGAACCCTCCCGATGGGCCCGTGTTCTGGGATTCAGATATGAAACACGGGATATGACAGAACCCGCAGTTCTAATCCGTGCGATCACGTCAGACATTCCAACCGATTCGAGACCGGAACCAGAATCAGAATCAGAACTTGAACCAGTCACGATAAAATTGCCTCTCCCTGAATATGTCGATGATGAGGGAGATATCGTCCATGTGGGGGACCGGATCGTCCGAATATCGCATGGGGAGATCCGACGGACCGGGCGGCCTGGATACCAGCTCCTTATCAGTGTACACCATCTCACTCCTCTGTGTTCATGTCCGGTCACTTCGGTTCCGCCATCGGTGGTCGTGCCTGAACGAATGGTCTACCAGAACCAGGGACCTTTAAAACGAATACATTACCTTATTCCTGATATTGATTTTTCCCGGTATGTTCACTGGCACACAGCAGCAGATCCCTGGACCCGTACATCGTGGAGAGGGTCGAAATTTTCATTCAGATACCGGGTGGCTGCATGTACAAATCTCCTCTCCGCTCTTCTCTCAATGAGCAGGGTGGGTCTTCATCCATTCAGCCTCACCCCCCGCTCCATCTTTGTCGGCCCTGACAGCTCAGTCCGGGTTCTGGCAGTACCTGACGGGATGATACCCCGAAAAGAAGGCATATCCCCTCTGCTTTCAGAAATACGATCCCTTCTCTGCATGATGATGATGGACGGATGTGATTTTGATCAGGTCTATCCGAAGAGATCCCGGCCGTATAGGGCCCGGCCTTATCGATCCTATATTCCTTCTCCTGATAGGATTCCCTATCCGATGAGGAGTATCTTTACCAGATCACCGGATTGTTCCTGTTCACTTGAAGAGATCCTCTCCGGCTGGTTTGAACGGTCCGAACATGCATTCCTCTCCCTTGTCTCATGCCCGGCTGATCCTGATCACTGGTTCAGTATCTCTCAGGGTATTTGCCCGTTCTGCCATCCGGATAGATCACGTCCTCTGCTGTCACCCGGACCACACTTCTGCCTGTTACCAACCAGGGCAGTATTATTCCTGTCTGCACCGGTACATACGGTCAGGCATCTGAAACGAAGATGGATACCGCAGAGACCGAGAGTAATTCCGGTAATTCCAATAATTCATCTTCCACTCTCCATGACTCAGCCACTCCGGATATCAACTTCAGCCATACTCTTCCTTGCAGCCCGGAATGGCGATTTCGTATTCCTCCCGGTACTTCACAAACGCTCTCTTCCGATATGTCTCCCCAGGATGACCACCGCTCTTGTCATTATACCGCCGGTCTTTTCACTTGAGGTCCTGATACTGAAGAGATTTGATGTCTCGCTTATCGATGAGATGCGATGGGTATCGCACCTTGAACAGATGAAAGGGACCAATTTCCCCAGACTGGTTCGTGTAAAGAGGGTACGAAAGCAGTACGTCCGCAAAACCATATCGGTCATGCTGTTCCCCGGATATTATGAAATGCCCCTAAAGCCAGCCCCCTCAAAAGGGAAGAAAGGAAAGAAGGGGAAGAAAAAAGGAACCCTTTCAAAGAGATTATCTGAATTCATCGATGAATTTTTCGGATAGAACGGGTATCAGAGTGGAATAGAGTGTCCTTATTCCTGCTCTTCACCACTCTTCACCGGGTTGATCCTTCCACCGGTCTGTTCATGGATTGGTGACGGAATATACTTGAGATATGCGATAAATTCATCGACATCAAGTGCTCCATATGCAACAAGTACTCCTTCATTCATGACAGTATAGCCATCTCCTCCATGGGCAAGGAAGTCTTCTGTCGCAACCGTGTAATATGCGTTCATATCCATCTCTTCTCCGTTAAAGGTAATACTGGTCACCCGGTCGGATGGATCCCTGGATTCATCATAGCTGTAAGAAAATCCGGATATCTGCAGAAGATGGTCAGGCTTTACCGTACGGGTCCACTGTTGATTGAGCAGGTCTTTGATCTGCTGCCCGGTCATTCTCAATGCATAGATCTGGTCATGGAAGGGCAAAACCGAGTAGGCATCACCGGTCGTAATCTCACCAGCATCGATGTCTGCACGAAGGGACCCGATATTCAGGATACTTATGTCAGTCTTCATATACCATCGGAATGCATCGGTTACGATATCGTAGAGGAGTGATTCTCCATTCTCATCCAGGTTCCTGGTGAGCGGAATGTCTGTTGTCGCAATAACTTCACTAATAAGCGGTGCAACGGTGCTGTTTACTGCATCGAGCAGTTCCTGGGAGTTCTCATCCGTGTTACGTCCGGCCCCCTGGTCAGCATAGGCGGTGACAATCGTTGCCGTCTTGTTCACAATATCCTTCGTTTCCGGGTCCAGCTCAAGGGTCACATCAGCATAGGCTGAGCTGTATGAATATGCCTGGGTCACAAGGGTCGGTTTCCCGCCGGCGTTTGGCAGGTACTGGTTGGTGAATTGATGAGAATGGGCAGATAAGACCACGTCCACATCCTCATCAAGTCTCATGACAATCGACACAACCCTGCCTGAGAGATCCCCGGTCTCCTGTGTCGGACCATCATACGGTGTCTGGGTTCCTCCTTCATGCAGGAGAACGACAAATGCATGAATTCCCTGTTCCTGAAGCACCTTCACCTGTTTATTGATGGCATCCGCTTCATCGGTAAAGGCGACTGGTTCGACATTGCCAGGTTCAGATATCTCACCGGTTACCTCAGTGACGGCCCCAATGAATGCGACCGGGATGCCCTCTATCTCCTCTCGTACATATGGCTCAAGCAAGAGGTTGTCTGTGCCATTCCAGAAGACGTTTGCAGCAATGACCGGCCAGAGTGCTCCCGGATAGGGATCTACAAGGTGAGTGATGTTCGTCCCTTCATTGCCTCCGTTGATCAGCCGTTGCAATTCGGAGATGTTCCGATCAAATTCATGGTTTCCCAATGTTCCAATGACTCTGACTCCTGTAGTCTCTGTCATATCAGGTCTCTTCCAGTCGCCGGTGACAAACCGGTTCATAAAGAGTATTGCCGGTTCATCGAGAAGCAGATTTGATTCCGCCGGCGATGCTCCGGTCATGTCACCAGGAAGGGCGATAATGGTGGTATTTGCTCCGTATCGATCGATTGCATCAGAGAGATATCCGCCAAGAACCGGGATACTCCCCGCAGGAGATCCATTCATCTTCTGTCCAGGGCCGAGTTGTCCGTGAAAGTCGTTCACTGCAAGGATGTGAAATGATACTGGCCCGAACCCCTGGTCATCAGCCATAGTCGGAATGAAAAGAAGGCTGATGAGATACAGGATGGCGAGAATGCCTGCATAATGAGAGAAAATGTGCAGGGACTGGTTTGACAACAGATAACGTTGCATGAGAGATCCTCTGCAGGAGATGATATGAAAGTATAGGTCATGTACCACAGGGTTTTATGGTTCATTGACATATATTACCAGAAGAGCGATATCGAATTTTTAGAAGACAGGTGAGTCAGGTGAAACGCCCTATCCCGTATGGAATCATGAACTATGCAGAACTGGTCAGGGATAATGCGTATTTTGTAGATAAGACCCGGTTTATCGCGAAACTTGAGGGGATCCACAACCCGGTTTATCTTCGGCCACGCCGGTTTGTAAAATCCCTCTTCTGTTCAATGCTCCACTATTATTATGATCGAGCACAAGAAAAGAGATTTGAGGAACTCTTTGGTCATACCTGGATAGGAAAAAACCCAACCGCACGTCATAACCAGTTTATCGTTCTCAAACTGGATTTTTCCGAGATTGGTGTTTCAGGAGCACAAACCAGTCTGGAAGAGAAATTTCACCTCTATTGTAATGAGCGGATAACATCCCTGTCAGCAGTGTATCCTGACATAATGCAGGACATCCCTCCGGTCCGACCTGAACTTGACTCCTGCATGAATCTCTCAATCTGGCTTGACAACCTTCAAAAACGGGGATCTCCCCGGGTATATGTGATCATTGATGAGTACGACAATTTTGCAAACCAGCTTATCACCAGTTACCAGGATCATACCTACCAGGACATGACCAGTGGAGATAATTTTCTCCGGACATTCTTCAAAGTTTTGAAAGCGGGAAGGCAGACAGACGCTATTGAAAATATCTTCATCACCGGGGTATTACCGATTACCATCGATGACCTGACATCCAGTTATAATATCGGAACATTTCTGACTCTTGATGCATCCTTTGAGGATATGCTCGGATTTACCCAGGAAGAGACGAATCAGCTCCTTGATGAAATATATACCGATTTTCTTATCGATCCTGCAACCAGGCGTGATGTGGATGAGGTGATTAAGAAACAATATGACGGGTATCACTTTGTCAATCCGTCAGGTCAGTCCCTGTACAATTCAACGATGCTGATGTATTTTCTCCGGCAGTTCTGTGATCAGAAGATCATTCCAAAACACCTCACCGATCTGAATCTCCGGACCGATCTCTCATGGATTCAGCGGATTACGAAAGGGTCTGATCATGCAGAGGAACTCATTTCTGAATTGCTTACGTCAGATACCATCGCCTATGATGACGATTACCTAGTGACAAAATTCAATAAGGCCCAGTTTTTCACGAAAGGGTACTATCCGATATCATTATTTTATCTTGGGCTCCTGACGAGGGATGATCAGTTCAGACTCCGTATTCCGAATATGAATATCCGCAAAATATTCGCTGAATACTTCAATGAACTCCTGCATATTGATGTATCCACCAAATATGAAGATATGATGAGAAGTTTTATTCAGAATCCTGATCTGCCCCGTCTTTTTGCTGACTATTGGCGACTGTATATCAGTCAGCTGCCTGAGGCTGTGTTCACACGGGTGAATGAAAATTTTTATCGAACGACCTTTTATGAACTCTGCAGCCGGTATCTCTCTACCTGGTTTACCTGGAATATTGAGCGTTCATACCCGGAGGGACGAAGTGACCTTGAGTTTGTCGGGAAATATCATGAAAAATTCGCTGGTATCAGGTGGATTATTGAGTTTAAATATTTCTCAAATGCAGAGTTAAGCAGGCTTTCATGGACCATTGATGAGTTTAATCCCCCAAATGAAGACATTATGCAGATTCAGGGATATGCACAGGGGCTGAACCGTGAATATCCTCATAATTCATTTCGCCTATTTCTGATCTATTGCTTTGGAAATCAGGGATTTTGCGTGTTTGAGATATAAATTTCTGGTTTACTAAAAAGTCCGGTACAAAAATTGGGTATTCATCCGTAAAGAGATTCGTCCACATCGCAAGAGAGGCGTCAATCACACATCCGGGAAATGATTCGATTATTGAATGTAAAATAGGGACTGAATTATTTCTTTAGATATCGGGCGATATAGGTATGTGTCGATTCAATAGATTCAAGAAGTATCGGAGTTGTATCCAGCAGATCATGAAATAATTGAATAATCTCGCTGTGCTGGTATTCATGCACAATGGTATTTCTGATCTCCCTGATTGTCCGAACCTCGTGTGCAGATTCAATATATCCCATCTTTTCTGCCCGGTTAATCCGGTCCAGAACACTCCCGCCTGGCTCAAGTTCCACCATACCAATCGTTCGAAACATCTGCTGGATGAGAATATCACTCGAACGGGCAAATCTGCTACTCAACGCTTCGAATGCGTCCATTTCTTCAATTGAATATACTGATTTTTTTCCGATTTTTGAACATATCTTATATGAATGCAAGAGCCATCCTTTGCTCTCCTGCAGATATCTATCAGTCTGTATCAGAAGATCAAGAGCATCAGTCTGGTTCATAGTTCAATTCCCTCTCTCATGGCAATTCGTGCGAAGGGAGTTTTTGGTTCTGGTTCAATAAGGATATCGATCTTTTGTTCGCCCAGATTATCTTCAAGAGCGATTCGTATATTGCGTTTTTCCTTTCCTGAAATTTTGTTTGAAATGATGAAGAGGTCGATATCCCCCCCTTTTTGAGAATCATCGGTCCTTGAACCAAAAAGGATAACCCGGGCAGAGGGATCAAAAGTATATATGGTTTTTTTAATGAGCGATACCTCACCTTCGGATAATCTCATCTTGATATATATTACCGTTTGATCGTATTGTTTTATCTAAATCGATAAAACAGGGGAGTAGGTCTTATGTAGTTATCCATGTATGGGAGGAATATTTTTTTCAAATCGTATACGAAGGACAAAACATTCTTCCAAGACAGAAAGAAGGACTTTTTTGCACCTCTCAAGTGAATGCCATGTTGCGAAGACGCCCGGTAATGAAGGTATTTCACCATAATATGGTTCTTTATCTTCAATGACTTCGAATTTTGCTGTGGATAATACAGCGGGTATGTACTCGTTCAGCAGGGTATGCCAATAATATTTTAATTATTTAAGATCAACTTATATATTTATTTCTTTGTAGCTAATACACGTATCATGTCATCTGGTGGGAAAATTTAACCCCGGAAGCACTTAATATCCTCCCTGACAGATATATGAGTTATCTGGTCATATCCCATGAAATAACTCGGACATCATATGCAGTTTTCACTTTATGCCGGCCTCCTTCTCCTATCCTCTCTGATATCAGTTGCCTTGGCAGGGTATGCATCTCACCGCCCATCTGACAAGGTTATGCGGGCATTTTTGTATCTCATGATCGGGGTCTTCTGCTGGTCATGCACCTCCTTCTTTGAAGCGATCTCTACCTCGATAGGGTATAAGGTATTCTGGTCGATTGTATCGGTGATCGACCTGGTAGTGCCGGTCCTCTTTCTTTATTTTGTCCTCCAGTTCACCAGGAATGGAGACCGGATTCCAAAGAAGGCTGTATATCTTCTATTAATCATTCCGGTAATCAGTTTCATTCTTTCTGCAACCTTTCCAATTCATGGTCTTATCTGGCCAAAGATTTACCTCGTCGATACTGTCCTGGCCGGGATATCCCTCTTTTATGTCCATGGGGCCTGGTACTGGGTTGAGATAATCTATAGTCTTCTGCTGTATTTTGCCGCTGCCGGTGTGCTCCTTCATACGGTGATACGGTCAGCGCCGGTGTATGCCGTGCAGATGTGGCTGGTATTTGTCAGTTCACTCTTTCCCTTCATCTCCAGTCTGCTGTATGCGTTTGCCTCTCCACTATTCCTGGGGATTGATTTTACTCCCATATCCTTCACCCTGACCGGCCTGGTCCTCATCTATGCAATTACCCGGCACCTGCTCTTTGATCTGATCCCGATTGCCCCATGAACAGATCATCATGGATATGCGGGAAGGGGTGATTGTGATCGATGAACGGGACCGGATAGTGGAACTAAATCCTGCGGTCATGCACCTCCTCCCGGTGACTCCCTCTGTTGTAGGGATGCACATCTCATCGCTCTCACCGCTCTTTCCTGATTGTGCGGAAAATTGGCTGAATTGTTCTGATGGGAGAAGCCGGTTGTCCCGTATTGGTGACCGGTGGATTGAGTTCCGGGTCTCTCCGGTGAACCGGAAGAGAATGCCTGCAAAAGGGTGTGGACGGCTCCTGCTCTGTATCGATGTGAGCGACCGGGAACAGGCAAAACAGGATCTTTCTGCACGGAATGAAGAACTGGAAAAGATGAATGAGGATCTTTCCCATGAGGTTTCTGAACGACGGCTTGCGGAAACAGCTCTTCGTCTTGCAAATAAGAAACTGAACCTTCTTTCGAGTATCACCAGGCATGATGTCCTGAACTGGGTAACGGTGGTGAATGGGTATGCCCGTATTCTTCAGGAGTCAGGGGATGAACCGGATACTGACTCACTTGAAAAGATTGTGCATGCCGGTGATACTATCGGTGAGATCATCTCCTTTACCGGGGTATATGAGGAGATGGGAACCGAGGCACCAAGGTGGATAACGGTAGAATCGGTCTTTGAAGAGCCGGATATTGCCCGGCTTCTCGAACGGGTCTCATTCTCTCTTGAGGTTTCAGGGCTGATGGTGTACGCTGACCTGATGTTCTCCCGGGTATTTTACAATCTGCTTGATAATTCCTTGCGGCATGGGAACGGGGTGACGACAGTCCGTGTATCCGGATATCAGTCCGGTCAGGAGTATTGCCTGGTATATGAGGATAACGGGCATGGAATTCCTGATGGTGAGAAGGAGATCGTGTTCAGGCAGGGACATGGGAAGAATTCAGGTCTTGGGTTATTTTTAATCAGGGAGATTCTGGATATTACCGGGATTCGGATCAGGGAATGCGGGACATTTGGGAAGGGTGTCAGGTTTGAGATGATGATTCCGGAAGGGGGATACCGATTGTCATAACGTGATATGCTTCTCTTATGAGCCATGAAAATTCTTACGATAAATTAACCGCTTCATGAGAAATACTGATGAATTGCTAAAAATCTCAATAAACCGATAAAAAATAAAAAGGTTCATATCAGTCTTCAGTCAAAAGGGTAAGGTGCGATTAACATACGAAATTATAAATGTTTTAATGAATTAAAGGATAATAATTAATTATGATAAAGACCATTCGTGCACATTATACTGGTTCTGTTTTCGAACCTCTTGACAAGATAGATCTGAAAGATGGTATTGATGTTACTCTTTCAATAATCACAGAGGATCCTGAAAAATCAGATGATCTCTGGGCAGTATTGGATAAGTATACCGGGATTATAAAGGGCCCTTCCGATTGGTCATCAGAACATGATCATTATATCCATGGTACTCCTAAAAAGGGCGATTTGAATAAGGAATAATCTGTGTTGTATGGTTTTCTCAAATGAGTTGATATTTGCAGACACTTCATTTTTTATTGCCCTTTTAAATGAATCTGATCAATATCACATGATTGCTCATAAAATTTCAAAGAAAATAAGATCTCATTCTCATTTGTATCTGACAGAGGGCATTATCCTTGAACTTGCTGATGCTTTTTGTAAAAATAAACGAAATGAAGTTTCATCGCTAATAGATACTCTCTACAAATCTGAACACTGTACAATAATTCCTATTCAG
>NZ_JAIWNS010000131.1 GCF_020216685.1 Methanospirillum hungatei
TCTGTAATGGATGTGATTGGTGGGACAACCGGGGATGCATTCTGTTTCAGTTTGACAAAACATTCCTTAAAATTGTAAAATTTGAAAGATAATTGTATTTATTGATTATTCAATTAGGAATAAACGTATAAAAAAAATGAATGACATTTGTAACTAAACATGATTATATGACTTGTTGTCATATGCGAGAACTATTGCAACCATAAACCGAAGACAACGCGAAAGAAAGCAACGATTTAGCAAAGTAACTATACTCAAAAGGATTTCGATAATGTCTACATGGATGAGATCGCAGAAGTTATTGAACTCTCAAAAGGTCCCTTCTATTTATATTTCAAAAAATCGTTGAATTTTAAGATAGTTTCTCGTATTTATCAGGAGTATCATTATCCACATATACGAAAAATTAACAAAAACTCAACAGAGGGAAAACAGATAAGGACGATGATAAAAATCCTAGCAGACTGTCAGAGAACTTTACTCAAACAGATCTTATTAGAAATTAAGGTTTAATCATTGGTTAGATTACAAAATGACTTTAGGATGATATCTCATAAAATGGATAAAACATTCTTGGACTGCCTCATGGCAATCCGAAATTCAAGAAATTTTTCACAATTGTTGGAATATTATCTGTATTTCATAACCTTTTGCCGGGCACTATAGATCATTAAAGAATTTTAACAGATCTGTAAACCATCCGTGTGATGGATGTATACTCTGTTGAAGATCCAATATTTCTCCCAGATGGTTCCTGATATCCTGAGTCCCTTCAAGGGTGATATTTCCAACCATCATGGACGGTACTGATAAACGATCCCGGTTATACGTCGCTTTATACTGGTCAAAAATCGTCCTGTTTTCCGTGCTGTTATAGAGATCATAATCTAATAATTTCATCTCCGGATGGTTTGGTATAAACTCATGGAGGAAATCCCATGCCATATGACATCCTCCGCAATGAGTATTCCAGAAAAAGACCACGGTACCGGGCGAGAGTTCTCCTCCTGTCAAGGATGGATCTGACCGGATGAGATCAGATAACCGTTCTGAATTAATTTCGGTCCCATTTATGGCATATATCGCTCCGAGAGAGGGAGATACAATCATGAGCGAAAGAACAGAAAAAAGAAGGATAGTTCTCATCCCGACCCGGTTAAAAGATTTTACAGACATGAGATATCATATCCCGGAAAAATGAATTACTCTGAAAAGTCCCCTGCAAGTCGCTTCTCAATAATCTTCTTCAGGTACGTCATAGACTCATCTTTCTTTCCGGTGAGATACCATACTTTTATATTCTCTTCTTTATGGAAGCCGTCTGCATCATAGACACCGATCATGAGTGAGGATCCGCTCACTTCATACTTTTGTACCAGTTCAGCATTCTTGGGATCCTGGTAATTTATATGGTCAAAGATGAGTCTTTTACTCTCCATTTCTTTCGGGAAGTATGTATTCACTGTATCTTCTGCATTCTTTCCCATAGTGGTGCAGGTATAACATCCATTTGTCGGGTGAAAATGATACACCTCTACTTTTTCTACAGATGATGAACCTGCACCAGTCGTTTCTTCTGCAGAACAGAAAGAACATGATGTAATTAGTATGATTGCGGCAATAATGCACATTTTTAAAAGAAAACCTTGTTTTTTCATGAATGAAGTCATATAATTCCTCTGATGTTCGAGCCTAAATTAGAATCTGAATTTAGAGAATTTTGACTACGATGAGAAGGTATGAGAGAATATTCAGGCGATATCACATAAATATTCAGAATTGATCTCATCTGCCTTAGATTCAATATATTTTGAACTGCATAAATACTTTTCCAGAAAAAGAATAAATTTCTTCGATTTTCTCCGTTATCCATAGAGATACACATTGAGAGTATAATATGCACCGATGATAATGAAGAGCACAGCAACAGCTCGGCGGAATATCTTTTCTGCGACCTGAACTTTGTTCATCATTGCTCCGCATCTGCCAACACCGGTGGAGAGAAGAGCTGCAAAGATGATAACGGGAAGACCGGTTGCCAGACCAAAAACGAGCGGGACTCCAATCGGATCCTGAACGCTTAAAGCAAGCGGGACTAACATACCAAAGAAGAGGACTGCACTAAACGGACAGAAACTGAGTGCAAACAGAATGCCCAGGAGAAAACTTCCGAAAATGCCTTTGTCTAAAAATTTTTTTGAAAGTTTATCTTTGAGGTTTGAAAGACCCTCGTGCTCAAATTTCATGCTGAGAGGAATTACTTCAAGCATGAGAATACCACAGATCAGGAGTATCGGTCCTAACAGGAGGTCGCAGTACTGCTGCAAAAAGAGGGAGATGGACTGAACTTTCAGGCCACCGAGGACAATAAGTGCTGCAATGGCAACATAAACAAGGACCCGGCCGATTGTGTAGAGAGATCCAACGAATAAGGTATGCTTTCCGGATGAGAGGTTTCTGGAAATATAGGCGATAGCAGTGATATTTGTCGCGAGCGGACAGGGACTAATTGCCATCATCAGCCCGATGAAAAAAGCCGCTACAAGGGGAATATCACTGCTTCCCATCGCTTCCATGAAAGACATCAGATCGCTCAAGACTGACCTCCCTTTACACATGGATCCAGTATTCCAGTCAGGTAATCGGAATATTCATCTTCATTTCTGAGCCTGTACCAGAGACCAACCAGATCCTGTTTGGTAAACGAGTCTTTTGTGTATACCCCAATCATCAGTGAAGAAGAGACCACTTCATATTTTTGTACAAGATCTCGGTTTGCCGGATCCTCTGCATTGATATGACCAAATACGAGTTTTCCTGATGCGAGTTCATCCGGGTAGTTCTCTTTTACTACTTTTTCTGCTAAGTCTCCGAGAAGTACACAGGAATAACACTGCTGGTTTCCATGGAAATGGTAGAGTTCCACCTTTGTAATATCAGGCAATGTCGCAGCCAGCGATGCTCCACGATCCGGTGATTCGGTTCCAGGACTGGTCCCGGTACATCCGGCAAAAAGGGTGAGGAGAAGAGCACATACCAGGAGTGCTCCGGTTATCATAATATTTTCTGTTTTCTTCATTCAGAAAGCACCACAGAGGCGATAATCTCAAATGTGTTATATACTCACTATAGATTTTCACTCAAGGTATTACAAACTTTCTTGAACTACTCATAGGTACAGAAAATGAATTATCCCGGATTAAGATCTCATCTTGAACCATCTAGAGAGTTTGTAGGGTTCATTTAGGAAACCAATAAAATACTGATCTATCATTATACAAAAAAGCATTTTTTCAGAATAACAAAATTTACCGTCAAACCCTGGTTTTTTTCTCTTCTGAACAGAGAGACAATGCTTTTACTCCGAGATCAGTCAGTTCATAGATGATATAGTTTCCTTGGGATGTTCCTTCAATCAACCCCATGGAACTTAATTTTTTCAAATGATATGAAAGCCGGGTATCTGATATGTCAAGTAACTCCCGAATAATACAGACACAGAGTGGCTGAACTGAAAGCATGGAGAGGATCTTTATCCGAAACGGATCTGATAATGCTTTAAAGAGTAAAACGTTTTGAGTAATCGTATTCCGGGGCATGATCTGGTTTGCTAATCCTTCCAGACCGCCTATTGTCATCAGAGGTTCCAGAACTTCCGGAGGTATTTTGGCTGGAATTGCAGGGTCTGCACAATTCATGCTGCAAGCGGCCTTTTTCATGGTACATCTTATCCCTGATGAGAAGTTCAATATTTCGATGGTCATATGATATCTATAGAGACTATTGAGAAAATCCTCATATGACTATAATGCTCACTTAACAAGATTATATCATGAATAAACCGACTGTTTTGTTCATCTGTACTCATAACTCCGCCAGGTCACAGATGGCCGAAGGATATATCAAAAACCGGTATGGAGATCGGTATACTGCATATAGCGCAGGGACCGAAGTAACCAATGTCCATCCTCTTGCCATAGAGGTCATGGATGAGATCGGCATTGATATATCGAATCATCGTTCAAAACCGCTCCTGGAATTTTTCGATACCGATATTGATTTCGTTGTAACGGTCTGTGATGGGGCAAAGTCAGTCTGTCCGGTCTTTCCCGGAGCCAAAAAGACTATCCATCAGGGTTTTCCTGATCCATCCTCAGGCAACGGATCTGATGAAGAGAAACTGCCTGTATTCCGGGCTGTACGGGATGAAATTATTAGATGGATCGATGAGAATGTCAAATCCGGCGGAGTTCTTGTTCAATAATCAGGATGACAGAAATTTTCATGGTGAAGGAGTAAACCGGTTTTGAAAATAGTAAATCAGAAAAATAAGAGATGTTATCTCTGTTTAAATGAAATTTCTGTCATTGTCATGAGATGAGCAGAATAAGACACAAAGATGTCTCCCGCAAATCGAATATTAACCAATTTTTTTATAATTTTTTCCCAACAGTCTATTCATTCTATTCTATACCACAACAAGACCCTGCATCTCCTCCACAACTGCACTCGCCGCTATCCATATCTCTTCCCCGAAGAGCGGCACGTATCATTGCCCAGGCACATCCCACACCACTCTCAACCTCAATTGCCTGAACCGGACAATTCAATGCACATGCACCACACTCCATGCATCGGGCTTGATGCACAAGTTCAACATGAGATTCTCCAGCAGAAAACACACCATGAGGACAAACCTCTATGCAGCGCTTACAGTTGATGCATCTGTCCTTATGAAATTTCAGAGAGTTGACAAGATATGAATGAAACATCAGATCACTCCTGCTAATCGAAAAATACAAAGAGATATTCCGATGATCGTCCCGATACCAGTCATTGCAGCCATTATGGGAACATATTTGAATATCTCTTTTTTCACCCCGGTTCGTGATGTATATGGTGTGGAACCGGTAAAATTAAGTCCCAGGTATGCAACAACTGCAGGAATAATCAGAAGAGGGACAATTGCTCCTGCAGCCAGTGCCCATTCCGGAAGGTCTGATGATTGCGCATACATCGCCGAGAATGGAACTGCACTCAGACCTCCAAGAATAAATCCCTTCATAGAGAAGTCATGAGTCGGAAGATAGGGCAGGAATATTGGAAAGAGGACAGTACCGGTTATGACAGCAGTGATTGCAGCAAATGCGGCCAGTGGTCCTGCTAAAAACCAAAGAATAATTGAGATAATGATGGTCGGAATAGCAACATGCACCAATTCTATTGGTATTAATACAAGTCGGTCCTGTATAGGAAAGAATACCTGACGCATTTCAGAGGTAGCCTTCCCGGTTTTCATATATTCAGGAATGTCAGCAGCACGAACCGGACCATATTCAACCGTAAAACCGGATCTCCGTTTAACTTCATGAGCAGATATCCCGGGTGCACCCAGTTGTGGAACGATAATCTTCCGATGGGAAACAATGTGAGACAGACCTGTTGATTCAATTTTTTTTACCAGTTCATCAGTACCAAAGGTCCCTTTTCCTGCTGCACACCAGACATTAATCCCTTTTGTGTCCAAAACAAGGATGTATGCATCAAATCCCTTCAGGTTGGAACGAAGAATGTCAAAACTTATAGTGTAATTTGCAGATGCAAAGACCGGTGAATCAGCATCAGGATTGCCCAATCGATATAGGCCTGGTCGAACCGTATGACCTGATCGTTTGTATCCCCATCTGGCCAGGAGATGATCGATTCTGTTTGCAGTAGTAATATGAGAGTCTGTTTGAAATATTGAACAAGAACAGGATATCTTCTGCTCTGAACATGAACAACAGCATGATGTCTCCATGTTATGCACCGGTGTCATTCATGAGCGGTGAGAGGACATCTTTTACCATCCCGCTCAGGTTTTCTGTCTTCATCAGTGCCATACAACAGATAATACCATCTTTCTCCCAGCTGATGAGAGCAAGTTTGTCTCCAGGTTTAATATCAGCACGTTCCCTGATATCCTTTGGCAGGACCATCTGACCCCGTTCATCAATCGTGAGAATAGATTCAACATTACATGTCGTCTTCTGGTCACAACGACAGAAATTACGGTCAGTATGCGTATCATCTTCCGTTTTTTCTTTGGCCATACTCTGTATATTCGTTGTATTTCATAATATTTAACATATTCAGAATAATCAGATTAATCTGATAATATATGTAAATCAGAAAATTACGGCCATCAATAGAGGCCCTGTATTGTCAAAACACGATGCAGGCCACCATAAGTCCTGCCTCATAGACAGGTGGAATAGCGTGAGGATATGATGATGCGATTCGAGCGTATTTTTTTATTTGAAGAGCAATTTGATGGTTATTTTCCGTTAAAATCGGCACCCATTCATCAGTGATTTACTTTTCGATTTTAACCCTTTTACGGGCAATATATGAATGGAAGATCATCAGTTTCAGGTTTTAGAATATCACCTATTAAAAAAAAAAAGGTTATTTGAACCTGTTAGTACTATACCTACAATACCTCAAACAACACATAAGAGTAATGGTATGAACTTTAACGATGGAATGGTCGTAATAACTGGGATACTCTGTTTCCTTGCAGGCATCCTGATGGTCCCCATGATCGATGCATATACACTCTCCCATTTTGGATTCAACCTCCCCATCGCCCTGATCGGAGTAATAGATTTACTTCTTATTATCGCTATCATTTATGTTCACACCAGCATTGTGCTTTATAATCAGAAAAGAAAAATAAAAAGTATATCTGAAGGGTTTACTAATATTTTTAAAAAAGAGGAGCCAATCAGGGAAGAGAAGGAATAACCATTCGGTCAAGTGAGTGAATTGACATCTGATCTCCCCCGGTTATCTCAACTCCCATGTCTGATCGTTTCAGTACTATTCCTGCCATATCTTCAGAACCACAGAGCAGATGTTGTTCAGGATGGGTCCCCCGCTGTATTGAGCAGTTTATCTCAATATGATCTCCGGCAGACACAACCATGGTTAGTCGTGTACTCCCCGGATGTCCTTTGGGGAGAACTACCAGGGGAGCATGATACTTCCGGATGAGTTCTAAAAGTATCATCGCCTGTCCAATATCCCCTCCTTCAGGTGCGGAAACCACAACCAGATCTCCTTCTTCCAGATATTGACAATATTCATCGCCGAAAGTTTCAATAAAAAGATGAAAGGGGGAGAGAACCCTTCCTATTAAGAGAAATGACTGTGAGGCCCGAATACAGAGATACCCTTCCTGTAAAGGAACATTCATGTTGGAACGCAGTTATCAGAACCACAGGTAGGGCATCTGACATTCTTACCAAGGGAACTAAAACTGCCGCCACAGTCTTTACACTTGTAACTCTTTGCTTTCAATCCTTCATCAAATTCGATATCAACAGGGCCGCCTACGGTGCACATTTGTGAATCACCTGAATATCATATCTTGACATATGTAGCAATAAATTATCCGCTTCTGTTAGATAATGTAAGATTGACATGAACAGACGAGAGATTCATAAACAGGTTGCATATGCCCTCATGGCCTGTACAGGTATCGTGATTATCACCGGTCTTGGAATTACTGAACCTGGTATCATCACCCCGTTGACCTTTGGTCTTTTTGATAAATTCATATCATTCCGGATTCACACATTTTTGTGGGGACCGTTTTGCATCCTGTGTATCATCCATATCTGGCTGACCAAAACAACTCATCCAAAAAAGCAGTGAGCGGAAATGTAAAAGACGATTACAGTTCCACCCGGGTTATTACCCCGTGAACCTTATGGGAAGGTAACCGGTAATATTGGACAAATGATGGACAAAGTCTCTTAATGGCACTGAATATTTTCCAGATGATATTACGGGTGACAATCTCTTCCATCCCGTAAAAGATTGTCTTCTCTTCTATTCCGGCATCACGGATGATTCGCATCAGATCAATAATCTGCATGTATCCGTAACTGATGGAGAGATGGGAAAGACCGGGTTCTATTGATTTATCGAAATGCCATGAAAACCCGTATGGCTCATCCTTGATATCCAGCGAGATGATGACATTCTCTTCATATATTATCTCATTATTAAACATCGTCCGGGAGATGTATGCCGGTACCTGATCTAGAGACCTGGCAAAGAACAGGGCTGTTCCCCGGAGGTGTCGGGCTGTTTTATATGCACGGGTGTATTTCTTGATAAACTGATCATGGCCCATCGGTTTCATGGACCGGTATAAAGCCCGCTGTCCGGCGGTATAGATGATCACTATGGAGAATGGGATTGCTGCGATTACAAGTGATAAATACCCGCCATGAGTGATCTTGGATACCGTTGACAGGAAATAGGTGATATCAACCAACGTCACTATGACTGCTATTCCCATATAGAGGTATTTTTGGCGATGCAGGAAGATGGCAATCATAAATGAACCGGTGATAGACATAGTGCCGGTTACTGCAAGACCATAGGCACTTGCCAGTCGTTCTGAGTATTGGAATATGAGAAGAACGCAGATGACTGCAATACAAAGAAGCCAGTTTACGGTGTTGATGTAAATCTGGGTCCTGAGCTCATCGGATGTATAATCAACCGGGAGCATGGGAAGAAGATGAGTGGTGATTGCCTGGTAAATAATGGAGAAAATGCCACTTATGACCGCCTGTGAAGCGATAATGGTTGCAATAATCATGAGAAGCAGGAATGGAATGTATAGTATTTGTGATAATGAAAATACCATCTCAAACAAGGGGTTTATGACATCGGTATTCCTGAGTAAATATGCCGCCTGGCCCAGATATGAGAAAAATACCGCAATAAATACAAACCCCCAGGCATATTGAATGGGTTCACGGCCAAGATGGCCCATATCGGCGAATAATGCCTCAGCCCCTGTTGCACACAGGACAATCATGGATAATGAGAAAAAGCCCAGAAGACCGTTATGGATGAAAAATTCAAGTGCATATATGGGATTTATAGCGAGAAGTATCTCCGGACTGAAAGCGACTGAAATCGCACCAGAGATGAATAATGTCACAAACCAGATGACCATAACCGGCCCAAAGGCCCGGGAGACACCTTCGGTTCCTCTCTTCTGGAATAAAAATAATCCGAGGGCGATAAGGATTGCAAGGAAAATCAGCCAGTCCTGGGCAATGAGTTCAAATCCGGGAATCTGCCTGACACCCTCAACCGCGGAGAGTATCGATATCGCCGGAGTAATAACGCATTCTCCGATCATAAGGGAGATACCAAGGGTTGCAAGGAGAGTAAATACTGCCACTCCTCTCGGCTTCTTTAAAAGCGGGATGAGAATCCCTTTCAGGACAAGAGTGCCCCCTTCTCCGGTTTCTGAAAGACGCATGGCAAGGAAGGTATACTGAACGGTGACCATGATGATAAGCGTCCAGAAGATCAGGGATACTGCACCCATGATATTTTCCGGAGTGGGCGGAAGGAAGAGGAATAAAACTGCAAGAGTGTAAATGGGACTGGTCCCGATATCACCAAATACCAGTCCTGCAGCTTTGATGATCGACGTTTTTGATGGGTGTTCCATTGTCTTACTTATAGTTCTTCTACTCATTCAGTTAATAATTCCCAATGATCGGTATTAGATACCAGGGAAAAAAAGTGAACAGTGAATAAGAATCGTTTCAGGGACAGCGGATGTACCATCCGGTTTTCGTCTCGTCAAGCACTTTTTCACTGGTTTGTTTCGTACACAGGCTGACGATAATCATTGCGATACATGAGATGATTACCGCATAAAAACTGAAATGGAGTGGAAGTTTAGCCACATATTGATAATATGCTCCGAATATTCCCGCAGACACAAGACCTGCTGCCATACTGACGATTGCGCCCATCCGGGTAGCCCGGCGCCAGTATAGACCGGCAAGCAGCGGAACAGCAAAGGTTGAAAGCATCACACCAATTCCCATCCAGATAAGGAACGCGAGCATCTCCGGGGGGTTTAATGCAATGATCATGGTAACCAGGGCTGAAAGAATGACGACTATCTTACTGATGAGGAGAACCTGGGTATCAGGGGCATCTGGTCTGATGATCTTCTTATAAATATCCCATGAGAACATGGCACCGATGGTCAGCATAAGCCGGTCAGTAGTTGACATGACCGCTGCAAGCACAATGACTGCAAAGATAGACCAGAGAGCAATATGGGGGATAGCATTTTGTATTCCATACAGAATTACAAAATCCTGTGCATTTGGAACATCCGGGAGTGTGAAGACTCCTTCCTGTACAAGGACGATGCCTGCAAATCCGGCAAATTTCAGTAAAAACATGACGATCCCATAGATAAGGAATCCAAGAAGTGGAGCCCAGGTAAAAAGCCGGGCGTCTTTTACGGCAAGGATATTATTGATGACATGCGGTGCACAGGCAAGACCAATGATCAATAATACTCCGAAAGAGACCAGGTATGCAGGAGTAAAGACCATCCCTTCCGCCATCCAGGGCTGTACGAGATCGGGATTTACTGATGCCATGAATTCATTGACATGAGTAAACCCTCCGGCATAAAAGATTATTATAGGTGCCATGATGACAACGCCGAGGATGAGAATGAATGACTGGATCAGTGCAGCCCAGGCAACAGCATACAGACCGCCGATGGTCGTATAAATTGTTACAACAAGGGTTGCGATGATGAGTGCCAACCAGAGTGGAATCTCAAAAAGCCACATAAGAACAATGGCAATTGCAGTATACTGTCCGACCAGATAAATGAGCGATACAATTATTCCTGCTACTGCTGACAGCGTCCGAAGAGCGGTCGGACTTTCATACCGATGGGCCAGGTAATCCTGCACGGTCATGTATCCGGTGTTACGGGTAATAGCATGCAGTTTCACTCCAAAGAAGATGATACAAAAGGCTATCGACAGCGGAACAAAGATCTGTTCCCAGATAGTCGGCCATCCGAATTTAAACCCAAGCCCGGAGACTCCAAGAAGGGACATTCCGGAACATACCGTTCCGATCATAAGAAGAACAAATACCCAGAATCCAAGAGAGCGGCCTGCTACAAGATAATCTTCAGTATTTTTAATCTTCCTGGACGCCCAGCCACCAATCCCAATCATCGCCAGACAATATATTACAACAATTCCAATGGTTGCTCCGTCTGCCATTATGCCTCACCTCTGAAATACAAGCCCCAGAGAATGAGAAGAATGGTAAAGAAAACAAAAGCTCCGCCTACAATAACAATAGTCTCTGTTGGTAACCCGAACATATCCTTGCATCATTGTGCCATGCTAACATATAACAGGCTCGAATGGTGTCTGCCCCCATTCTCTGATTAAACAGAATTGGACCTATATAATTCGACAATCCCTTAAATTATGGGAGACGAGTATATAGGATGAAGATCTTCTATCAAAAAGCGCAGACAAAATTCTTTTTATTCTGCATTACTATGGTGCTCCTCTGCATAGTTCCGGCATCAGCCGGGCTTGAAGGACCGGTTATTGATGCACTATCATACTATAACCAGGCAGTTGATGCTGCCGCAGAGGGATCCTATGAAGAGGCAATGAACCTGATAGATAAATCACTTCAAATCCAGCCGGATTTTTATCTTGCCCAGATAACAAAGGCAAGTCTGCTCTCACAGAAAGGTGAATATAAAGAGGCTGAAGATCTGCTGATGCAGGCTGAACAGTCCCATCCGGATAATGCATTCGTACTGGCTGCACAGGCATCACTGTTCATCGAAACCGGGCGATATAAGGAGGCCCTGGACGCAGCTGATGCTGCACTGGAAAAAGACCCTTCTCTTGTGGAAGCATGGGTGCTGAAAGGAACTGCACATGGGGGCCTTGCACAATATGAAGAAGAAATAAATGCATCTGAGAGAGCCCTTCAGATTGAACCGGCACACCCCCAGGCATTATCCAATCTGAAATTTGCAACTGAGTCTCTTACGATCCAGAATAAAACCGGTCAAGATGATGCTGAGAGGACTCCTCTGTCAATACCCGTTGTTTTGGCGGGCGCCCTCTTCGCTTTGGTGTTTCGAGAGAAGATGTAAAAATACTTTTTTCAGATATCTTTTTTGGTTTCTCGTTTTTTCTGTCTAATGAAGCCGGTATTTGAAGTAACCGTTCCCTGGCACGGTCACAATATTCTGATGAGATATCAAGGCCAATAAAATGGCGGTTGGTTCTTGCTGCAACAGCTGTCGTTGTCCCGGCCCCGTTAAAGGGATCCAGAATAATATCGCCCTGAAAACTGAATAATTTCAGACACCGTTCAACAAGCTCTTCTGGAAACATAGCCGGATGATTAAAATGTTTCATCCTCCGTTCAGGTCCGATTGACCATTTTGCGACAACCCATGATTTGAACTCTTCGTCAGAGATATCTGCATCCTCTGACTTTCCGCTCTTTTTTAATGTCCCTTTACAAAAAATCTCGATAAATTCCCAGGTATATTTCAGGTACGGGCTGCTGGGACTTTTCCAGCTTCCCCATGATGTATATTTACAGTTATAGTTGTTCTTCTCCCAGAGGATCTCACCTTTCCAGATCATCTTCTGATTCATGAAAAATGATGAGATGAGATGGTGAAGAGGGATATAATCTGAGAACAGAGGTTGGACATTTACAATGAAACGTCCCCCGTATTTCAGAACCCTGATACCCTGGGTAAAGACCCGGTAAAGTTTGTCCAGGTATGCCTGCCAATGAGCACTGTCTCCTGACGATGAGTATTCAAGACCGAAATTGTACGGAGGAGAGGTGATAATTAGATCGATGCAGTTGTCAGGGAGGCGGGAGAGGATCTCTTCACTATCACCACAGATGATCTGATCCAGGTATTCATCCGGAAGGGGATGCGTATGGTGAGAGAATGAATTTCCTTCAGCATAGAAAAAAGAGCCCCGCTCATACTCCTTCTCTTTTCTTCCGGTAACTTTCCGCTCATCAGCATAGCCTGCATATATCCGTTTCCGATACCGGATTCCATAACTCCCGATTGAGAGTATTTTTTCTAATAGTGCGGAAAAAGGATTGTCTAACCCTGATATATATTGATCATTCAGACCTGCACGCGTTATGAATTCATTGAGAGAATTTTCATATTGGCTGGGATCAAGTTTCCACAACTGTGCGATAAGCGTCTGATCCCTGACATCGAGTGCGATCTCTTTGCCCGAATATTTTCTATTTAAAGAATGAAGAACTGAGAGCTCTTTTTGCAAAAGATCACGTGATAGTGGGATCTCAATGAGAACGGGTTTTTGTTTCGGGGTGAGAGAATCCTGCTTCATAAAGATATGGCTAAGCTTTCTGTTCTATAACCATTTACGAGTACCTGATACAGGCCTTTGGGTAAAATCTGAAATGTTTATAACTATCCATCTCCTGATAATACAACAGGTGAACCAGATTGAACATAAAAGAAAATACCGGGCGGAGTGTTCAGTCTGGACAGAGTCTTATTTCCCTTCTCCTGAATATGCCCGGCCCTGCCTGTATCATTGATCTGACCGGGACAATTATTCTTGCGAATCAGAAATTTAAGGATATATTAAATATCCCATCAGAATCAGATTGTACCTCTATTAATATACTTACTTTTGACAGCCCGTTTCGTGACTTGAGTCAGGATATTGCCGAAATAGGAACCGGGACGCATAAATCCACTCATAAAAACATAATAATTCATTCTGTTAATGGTCTGATTCATTGCTATCGGATAGCCATCACATCATTTCCTGATGAGAAACAGGAGACATTGATCTTCATATCAGGATGTGACATCACCGCTGAATATTATCTGAATACTGAGCAAAACCGAATCAATACCCTTCATGACCTTATCAGGGAAATAATCGGTTCACGTCTTTTAGATAACCATCCTGAAGAACAGATTCAGCAGATAATGAGTCGTGTGGGTATGGTCATGAAAGTGCAGTATTCATCATATCTGGAAATTGATGAGATCACACCGCCTCACTCCATCCAGGAACGGTTTCTCTGGTCGCATCGGTACGGTTTTCTAATCGGAACTGATATGGATGAACTCAGAAATGACCCTGATTTTTTATCAATAATTTCAGAGCTGAAGTCTCATCAGCCGATAATTTTCAGAAAACAACAAACGACAGGATTTATTCGGAAGTTACTTGAGGAACGTCAGTCAGGCTCACTGGTAATGGTCCCCCTTATCAGAGATTCATACCTCACCGGTATTCTTATTTTCTGGGATGCAGCAGAAGCACGGCGGTGGATACAGGTTGAACTGACCACGCTGATGGTTCTTGCCGGTATTATCGAAACACGGTTTTCCAGACGTCAGATCGAAGGGATACTCGCAAGAAGCGAGCAGAAATTTCAAAGTCTCATCGATCAGATCGGAGATATGTATTTTATGACTGATAAATCAGGATATCTCATCAAGGTCAGTTCCTCGATGGTGAAAAACCTTGGATATCAGTCAGCAGAAGATCTGGAAGGGACATCTCTTGAAAATGTTGTCCATCCTCCTGAGTTCTGGCCGATTTTTCTCTCTGATATTAACAGTAGTGAAGGAGTGAAAGACTATGAAATTCAGCTGATTACCCATGATCAGAGGATCATTTACTCATCTATCAGTTGCCGGCTTATCTATGATGACGATGGGATGCTTCAGGGGATTGAAGGAGTCATACGGGATATATCCAGACGGAAGCAATACGGCGATCTCTTATCGGATATAGAATGGAAACTTGAACAGGCCCAAAAGATCGCGAGGATGGGTGTCTGGTCATATGATAATCATCTGGAACGATTCAGAGTCTCACCTGAAGTCTTTTCCCTGCTTGGTATCCCTCCTGACCGGAATGATGTGGTCATTGATGATTTTATCTCCCGTACCATCCCAAATGATATTGATAAATTCCTTCATTATTTTCCTTTCGCTGTGAAACAGGGAACAGAATTTGATTTTGAGTTCAGGATCAGTCTGGAGGAGGAGAAATTTAAATACCTCCGGATAAAAGGGAAACCATTAATTAAGAAAGGGATAGTTCAGGGTTCTTTTGGCATATTACAGGATACAACTGAGCGGAAAGACGTTGAGAATCACCTGATGAAATATGCAACCGAGCTTGAGAAGAAGACGATGGAACTGGATGAGATGCGTACCCAGCTTCTTGATATGAACCGTGACCTTGATTACCGGGTACGGAAAAGAACAATTCAGATAGAGGATTTGTTAAAACAGAAAGATGAGTTTATTCAGATAATCGGGCATGATCTGAAGACACCACTCACACCTCTTGTTGCGATACTCCCGTACATCAGGAA
>NZ_JAIWNS010000132.1 GCF_020216685.1 Methanospirillum hungatei
ATAATTGGCTTGGTAATGTAATCAGATACATACTTTTCAATGCCAATCATTCCTTCATCCGGATTATCCTTTGCAGTAAGCATACAGATGATGATCTGATGGTACAGGTCACGTGACTCAATCTCTCGTATTGTCTCCCAACCGTCCATATCGGGCATCATGATATCAAGGAGAATCAATCCGGAGAAACCACCCTCCAATATTTTAATACACTCCTCCCCGCTATTTGCCATAACGACATTCCAGGATTCTTCCTCCAGTATTGCCTGTACTGCCAGACAAATGTCTGGATGATCATCAACAACGAGGATTTTCAATGCATCAGTCATCTGATCCCTTCTATATACAGTCTGGTGCAGAGCTATAGATATATCCTCTGATGATGAGAGTCATGTATGATTGAGGAGAAATTTACCCATATATAAAATACCAAAGAGAAATACACAGCCCAAGACCGACGATTATCCATCTGAACACTTCAGGATGAACCATTTCCACAAACGTGCCTCCGACAAGACCGCCGAAAACGGACCCGATACTCATGATAACCACAAGTGCCCACAAAATACTGCCGGTGAAGATGAAGTAGAGTGAAGCCACCAGATTCACACTGAATGAAATGAGTAGTTTGAGAATATTCAGACTGACAAGCGAGTCATCATAGAGGAGACCCAGGACGGCAATGATGATAACACTTACTCCGGCACCAAAATACCCCCCATATATTGCGGCAAAAAACAAGAGAAGGAATCCCCCGCCGGTCACAAGCCGGGGATGGGCTTTGTGATATGAACCATGTATCAAAAATTTTTTTACCCGATCCTGCACGGCAAGTAGTACTGAGGCGAAGAGAATAAGGTAGGGTATGAGTGTCCGAAACGATGATTCATCGGAATGGATGAGCAGAAACCCGCCAATAAGACCACCAGCAATACAGATTGGAAGGACCTGACGAATTCTGCTCTTCTGAAAAGCAAACTCCTTTTGCTGGGCAATCATCGCGCCACAATATCCAGGGCAGAGCGACAAAGTATTGGTAATGTTTGCTGTAACCGGTGGAATACCGAAGGCTAGCAACGCCGGAAAACTCACGAGAGTGCCTCCCCCTGCGAGTGCATTTATCAGTCCAGCTAAAAATGCCGCTCCGAAGACAAAAAGTTCATTCATGAACCGGATCAGGTACGTTTTTTCCCATAATTATCTGTTTGCGCATATATTGAGGTGCGAAGAAGTTCTGGTGATGTGATGTCAATGCCGGTTCTTCTCCTCATATACTATGTATTCACATAATACATCAGTACCATGGATTATCTGTATACCATAATCAAATTCCTAACCGCCGGGTTCATTATAATCGGAGTGACTCTGATAGTCCAGCATATAGACCCAAAATATGGAGGGATACTTGCTGCCGCACCAATTACCACCACCATCGCATTTCTCTTTACCACCTTTGAATCTGGTCAGGACGTAACCAGAGAATTAACGTTGGGATCATTCTACTTTGCAATTCCAACCCTTGCATTCATCCTCGCCCTGTATATTCTCTTGGGACACGTATCTTTTCTTATGGGAATTGCCGGAGCATATCTTATCTGGCTCATTGGTATCGTCATTATCCACCGGATTGTCTTCATGTAAGTGGTGGGGGATATATTGTAAATACGGCGTAAAAGCGAGTAATCCATGGAAATTCAATAATATTTCACCTTTTCACTTTCACCCTGCATATTAAAGATTCATATACCCGGTGACAAAACAGATACTGAGCAGAAAGGAGGATATCCGCTCACTGTACCTATACCGGAGTAAATCATGATAAAATACAGTTCAGTAGTTCTGTTATGTTCCGACATTGCCGTTTCCAAACAATTTTACCAGGAACTCTTCAATCTTCCAGTTGAACTCGATATTGGGGGCCTTGTAACATTTGCCGGGGGAATCTCACTCTGGGAGAAGAAGGATGCATTATATCTCCTCTACCCAGGGGCTGATTCTATCACCAATCCGGAAAAACCTGCACAGGAACTCTATTTTGAAACTGATGAGATCGAGAAATTTGCTACAGTTCTGGCAGATAAAAAAGTTCGTCTCCTGCATGAGATTCAGGTCACACCATGGAATCAGCGGACAATCAGATTCTTTGATCCTGACGGAAACCTTATCGAGATGGGTGAATCAATGGATCATGTGGTCAGGCAGATGGCAAAAGAAGGATTAACACCAGAGAAGATTTCGGAAAAAACCTGGATGCCTATAGAATTCATTACCATGGTATTACAGCAGTAAGAGGTGTCAGATAGGGTGGAGAAGATGATGACAGATCCGGAGAAGCACACTTTCATCTCTGTGACCATGATCTGCATACTTCTCCTTATAATTCCGGGAGATGCCCTGCCATCCCCTGAAGCGTGGAGAGAATCTGCACGGGATCACTTCACCGGTATGACCAGGGACGAGGTTGACCAGTATATCGACCCCCTCATCACCTATAATGTAACCAATGGCCTGGTCGTCGTGCTGGTGGATCCACATGGATATACCATATATCCATACGGAAGCCTGAAGACGAGGGCGGGAAACACCCCAGGTAATGAAACACTCTTTGATATTGGGTCGGTTTCTAAGGTGATGACAGGATTATTAATGGCCGTCGGGGAAAGGGAAGGAGTGTATACCATATCTGCGCCGACACGGACCTGGTTTGGTGATACCTGCCCGATTCCGGATTATGAAGGAAAGGAGATCACCGGATTGGATCTTGCTACCCACCGTTCCGGCCTTCCTTCAACCCCCGATGCATTTTCAGAGTATGATCCTGATACGTCATATGCCGACCAGATTGAGCAGTCCATGAATCATTATCTGACACTCTCATTCAATGACACCTGTGAATGGCTGGAAACGACAAAACTTCTCGCACCACCTGGGTATCAGTATCTGTATTCAAACCTTGGTGCGGCGATTGCAGGGGCAAGTATTGCACAGGCATATGGAGAAACGTATCCAGACCTTCTCGAAAAAATGATCCTAAAACCTCTTGGAATGACACATTCCGGGGCATCGTGGACCATGGAGGATCTAAAAAGAAGAGCAAACGGCTACCGGGGATATGAGTATCCGACCGATGAAGCAATTCTTATCAGGTTCAATGATTTCTGGACTGCAACCGGCGGAGTCCATTCAAACGCAGATGATATGGCAGTATTTCTCGCTGCTGAACTTGGCTTAATTGATACCCCGTTATCAGACGCAATAGCGATGACTCAAAAACCATATGCACTTATAACAGAAGGGCCGCCGCTCATGAAACAAGGGCTATTCTGGGATATTCTCTATAACCGGGACGGAACCACCATCCTCAATAAATCAGGAGAGACCAACGCACACCAGGCAGCTATCGCCTTAAACCCTGACCTGCAGACAGGAGTTATTATCCTTGCCGATACAGCAACCATTACCGGGAATCATGTCATCAATAATGCAATTGCTCTTCTGGAACGAATGCAGGTGAAGCATAAAACAAGTGGGCTCAGTAATGAGAGCGATAATATTTAAAAATTGGCATTATTCATCTCTCCTGACCCTCATTGACATATTTTCCAGGGCAGGTTCATCTGCAGTATTGAAAAAATTGGAATCATTCTCAATATCCCGGACATTGAAATCAGGCCAGGATATTGCCAGGATTTGCTTTTTCACCTCAAGTGTTTGCTCCAAGACTATGGATATGATACCATGAGCGGAATGAGCGTTAAAAAAAGAGAAGTATCCCGAGTGATAATGAATATTATGGTACATCCCCACCAGGTAGCAGTCGTTCTTTGTATCGTTCTCTTAGTTATGGTTCCCGGATCAGCAGGAATAGATGATACTCCTTCCTCGAACCTCTTTCACGTATCAGCATACTCACTCCTTGCTGACGGTCAGTATGACGGAGTCGTAACCGTTGGAGACCTCAAAAATAACGGAACATTCGGGATCGGGGGGTATGAACACATGGATGGAGAACTGCTCATGCTTGACGGGACGGTCTGGCAGATAACCAACGATGGAAAGGTGTCTGAGCCATCAGACGACACAAAAGTCTGTTTTGCAAACATAATAGACTTCAGTCCCACCATCACTCACCAGGTGAATGAAACCCTGGATAAAGCGGAGGTCTATACAGTCATCACCGACTTATTCCCTGATGATGATACCATGTATGCCGTGAAAGTTACCGGAGATTTTGCAGATATGCAGGCACGCAGTGTTCCCTCTCAGAACCCTCCTTACCCGCCATTATCAGAAGTTATTCAAAACCAATCGATCTTTGACCTTGGCCCGGTTACCGGGACACTGACCGGATTCTGGTTCCCGGACTGGATGGCAGGTGTAAATGTGGCCGGGTTCCATCAACACTTTATATCAGCAGATAATACATCCGGCGGACATGCCCTCAATTATACAATTGAGAACGTGACAATCTCAATCCAGCCGGTAACAGGGTTTACCTATATCCATCCGTGAAAAAAATTATTGAATCGGGATATCCCCGCCACTCTCTTTCTCTGCCCGTTTGAAAGTGACCTCTAATACCCCGTTTTCAAACCTGGCCTGTGCTCCTTCTTCTAAAACCTCAACCGGCAGGGGAACACTCCGGCTGACCGAACCATAGAACCGCTCCCGAATAAAAAAGTCCTTATCTTCCTGTTCTTTCTCATCGGTCCGTTGGCAGGAGATCTGAAGGAGGTTTGGTCTGACCAGTCGGATTTTGACATCCTCTTTATTGCAACCCGGAAGATCAGCTTTTGCAATAACCTGATCATCCTTTTGTTTTACATCCACGGTGAACCCACCGGAGAAAACAGGGGAAAGTTCACGCCCTCCCTGTGAATATGCAGGATAAGAGGGGAGGAGTGACTGAAACCGGTTTTCCATCTCGGCAAACATATTATCCAGTTCACCCCTGAACATGTGGAACGGATCACGTTTGATGATTGCCATGTACATCTCCTCTTGTCTGGATGCCAGACAGAATCGTATATAGATGTACCAAAAAATAAATTTTTTCAGGGAGTCGGTTTGAAATCATTTTATGCATTTGTCGAAATAATTCAATATTGAATCGTTTTGAATCTGAACCTACTCTTCATTACCAGGGAAAACAGAGACATCATACATGACCAGGGAGATACCTACCGTCTGTGGGATGTACTGTGATGAGTGTGATCATTTCGAGAGAGACTGTCCGGGATGTGACGAGTCAGACGGCAGTGTCTTCTGGACTGAATTTGCAGATACTGATGTCTGCCCGGTTCATGAATGTTGTGCAAATGAAAAACAGTTCGCCCATTGCGGACTTTGTGATGAGATGCCCTGTGAAAAATACTATAGATTCCGCGATCCTGATGTTTCTGAAGAAGAGGCAGCGAAGATGCTTGAGAAGCAGAAAGAGAATTTAATGAGGAGAAAGAGAGCATATGAGGAACCCTGACAACCCATCCATTATCGCTCTTTGTCGAACTGATCTTCGTTAATTATATAACCACTCTCCATCATAGTGTACTGGTATGGAATCGGGACTTCGTCATCGACTCGCGGAGAAGATGGCGGGGGAGATAACACTCTCTGATTCTCCGGGAAAAACCCTGAAGAAATGGCGACTGAGCTTTGACATATCTCAGGGACAACTCTCCGAGTACCTTGGTGTATCGCCATCAGTCATTAGTGACTATGAAAGCGGGAGGAGAAAAAGTCCGGGCACTGCCATTATCGGACGAATTGTTGACAGTATTCTTGCCATTGATGAAGGAAAAGGCGGGAAGTATATCCATAAATATGCATCCCTCCTCTTTGCAGAGATGGGAGACGGCGTAATTTATGATCTTCATGATTACAAAAGCCCCATCAACCTGTCAACATTCGCCGGTGTCATCGGTGCCGATATCATTACCGGTCCGGTGCATCTGAGCATTTATGGATACACGGTAATTGACAGTCTCCGGGCGATTATGAACCTGACCGCGAGCGAATTTAACCGGATATACGGCTGGAGTACTGAGCGGGCGCTCATTTTTACCGGAGTTTCAAATGGAAAGTCGCCGATGGTGGCTATCCGGGTTACTCCCTTCAAGCCCCGGTGCGTAGTGCTTCACGGTATCAGCCTTGGCGATGTGCACCCGATTGTGCCAAAAATGGCCGAGAAGGATAACATCACCCTTATGTGTACGACACTGGGCATCGAAGATATCGTGGAGAGACTGAGGGAAGAAAAATGGTAGGAATCATCTCGTACGGTGCATATATCCCACGGTACCGTATCAAAGTAGAAGAGATTGCCCGGGTATGGGGTGCGAATGGCACTGAAATCTCCCGTGGCCTTGGTGTCTTTGAAAAGGCACTGCCAGATATGGATGAAGACACGATCACCATCTCCGTTGAAGCTGCCCGTGCAGCAATGGCACGGAGAGTAATCAACCCTGCAGACATTGGAGCGGTATATGTCGGATCAGAGTCGCATCCTTACGCGGTGAAACCTACGGCTGTTACCGTCGGAGAAGCAATCGGGGCAACCCCCGTCATGACCGCTGCAGATTACGAATTTGCCTGTAAGGCAGGAACAGCCGCAATTCAGACCTCAATGGGTCTTGTAAAATCCGGGATGGTTACCTATTCTGTTGCAGTCGGTGCAGACGTTGCCCAGGGAGAACCAGGAGATGCACTCGAATATACCGCTGCAGCCGGTGGAGCGGCCATGATCATCGGAAACGACGATCCAATCGCCGAAATCAATCATACCTGTTCATTTACCACCGACACCCCGGACTTCTGGAGACGTGAAAACAAGCCTTATCCACGTCATGGCGGACGGTTTACCGGAGAGCCTGCGTACTTTAAGCATGTCATTGGTGCTTCAAAGATGATGCTTGAAAAGATGGGAACAAAGCCATCTGACTATACCTATGCAGTCTTCCACCAGCCAAACGGGAAATTCCCTGTTCAGGCAGCATCAATGCTCGGATTTACCATGGAGCAGATAAAGCCGGGTCTTGCGGTTACCTATCTTGGAAATACCTACTCCGGTGCCTCTATGGTCGGTCTTTCAGCGGTTCTGGATATCGCAAAACCAGGAGACCGGATCTTTATGACCTCATACGGATCCGGGTCTGGGAGTGACTCGTTTGATATTACCGTTACTGATGTCATCAATTCAGACCTCTTTAACCGTGATGCAGCACCATCAGTCTCTGCTCTCCTGGCAGACAAGAAGATTGTAGATTATGCAGTCTATGCAAAACACAAAGGCAAAGTGGTGATGATGGAATGAGAGAAGTTGCAGTAATCGGCGTAGGCTGTACGAAGTTCGGAGAAAAGTGGGAGACATCATTCCGTAACCTCTTTGTCGAGGCAGGGGCTCTTGCCCTTGAGGATGCAAACCTCTCCGGTGAACAGATAGACGAGATATTTGTCGGAAACATGAGTGCTGGCAGGTTTGTTGAGCAGGAACACATCGGTGCCCTGATTGCAGATTATGCAGGTCTTGCAACCGATAACATCCCGGCAACCCGTGTTGAGGCAGCCTGTGCATCCGGAGGTCTCTCATTCAGACAGGCATACACCGCCGTTGCATCAGGTATGTCAGATATCGTGGTCGCTGCCGGTGTTGAGAAGATGACTGATGTAGGAACCGAAGTTACGACTGATGTTCTTGCCGCAGCAGCAGACCGGGAATGGGAAGGAATTGCAGGTATTACATTCCCCGGCCTGTATGCAATGATTGCAACGGAGTATATGCACCGGTACGGCCTGACCAGAGAGCAACTGGCGCAGGTCGCGGTGAAAAACCATGATAACGGTGCAAAGAATCCAAATGCCCAGTTCAGAAAACCGATAACTCTTGATACCGTTATCAGTTCAACCCTTGTCGCAGATCCGCTCCGGCTCTTTGACTGTTCCCCGGTGACCGACGGGGCTGCAGCAGTCATCCTTGCCCCCCTGGAACGGGCACGGGAATTTACCGACACTCCCATCAAGGTCCTTGGAGCCGGACAGGCATCAAGCACTATCGCCCTGCACGACCGGAAAGATATCTGCACCCTCGATGCAACCGTTGCTGCTGGGAACCGGGCATTTCAGATGGCCAGGGTCGAACGGAAAGATATCGGATTTGTTGAAGTGCATGACTGTTTCACCATTGCCGAGATCTGTGCAATTGAGGATCTCGGATTCTGTAAGAAAGGTGAGGCAGGCAAACTGACTGAAGAGGGACAGACTGCAATTGGTGGAAAGATACCGATCAACCCAAGCGGCGGTCTGAAGGCATGTGGTCACCCGGTCGGAGCAACCGGTGTCAAACAGGTTTATGAGACGGTCAAACAGCTCCGTGGCGATGCAAAGGGAAGACAGATCGATACTGAAATTGGAATGACTCATAACGTTGGTGGTACCGGAGCCACGGTTGTCTGTCATATCTTTGGGAGGGTATAAGATGTCAGTCGCACGATTCTGGAGAAAACAGCAGAACCGGTATAATCTGATTGGAACCAGGTGTACAACCTGTGGAAAATATTTCTACCCGCCCCGGGGATTTTGTCCTGATTGCAGACGGGAAGGAAAGATCGTAGACCACCAGTTTAAAGGAACCGGAAAGGTAGTTACATACTCCATCATCCGGAGTTCCTCAGGAAATTTCAAACTTCTGACTCCCTATGTGCTTGCTATCATCGAGCTGGATGAAGGAACCCGGCTTACTTCCCACCTTGTCTGTGATATCGACCAGGTGTACATAGGTATGCCAGTCAGACGGGTCTTCAGAAAACTGGGAGAAGACGGATCCAGCGGCGCAATCTTTTATGGGACGAAATTTGTCCCTGCTTAATCATTTTACCCACGTATTCTCTTTTTTCCATATTTTTTCAGTATTGTCCATACCTCCCACATATAGGCACGTTCGTGATATGTCGATGAACCTTACGTTAATTATATAACCTTGCGGTGAGTAGTATTACTTATCACACCGCCATCCCCCCGGGTGGCAGGAGAGATATCCGGTTTGGTCGCCGGATAAACTTACTCCGAACTTACAGCGTTCATTATCGCTATCCTCCTCCGGACCGGGGCAACCCCCGGTTTTTCACGTAAACTTCATCCCGGTTATTTTCGATCATGGAATCAGGATCTCCGTTGTATATGAGATGTGGATATCTAATGAAAAGTAATAACATCAACCGGTGAGAATAGATCATCTATATGTCAACCAGGACCCTCAATGTTGATCCATTTGAGATAATTCAGTCGATTGATGAACCTCTTTTTGTATTAAATGAAAAATATGCAGTTGTCTTCGGTAACCGTGCTTTTGATCAGACGTTCGGGGTGAGCAGGGCAGATATCGAAGGCAGATCAGTCTATGAAATCGGAAATGGAATCCTGAATATTCCTGTGATCAGACAGACGCTGGAAAGTCTGAAAAATGCTGGTAATGAAGTCAGACACTTTGAGGTCGAGATTCCCATCCCGCAGGGGAAAAAGACTTTCATTGTAAAGGCCGGAGTGATGAGACGGTACGGCTCCTCAAATGAGGATCAGATCCTGGTCAGGTTTGAAGATATCAGTGATCAGTTGGCAGCCGAATTATCCATCCGTGAAAAGAATGCTGCAATTCTTGAACTCTCCACTCCGATTACCAAGATATGGGATGAGATCCTTGTCCTCCCCATGATTGGAACACTCGATGCCGAACGGGCAAATAAGATGATCGAGCAGCTTCTGGATGCCATCAGCCGTGAACGGGCCAGATCAATCATCATGGACGGAACAGGAATCACCCATATCGACGAGATGGTGGCAACTCATATCATCAAGGCAACCACCGCAGTCAAACTTCTGGGCTCTCAGGTTATAATGACCGGTGTGAAACCTGAAGTAGCTATGATGATGGTAAAACTTGGTATCGACCTGAAAGATATTGTAACCCGCGCAACGCTGCAGGAAGGAGTTCAGTACGCCCTTGACTCACGGGGATACATGGTTGTCAGCAAGTCAAGTATTATGTCTGAAGAGCAGACATTCCAGACCGCAGCACCACGGCAGAACGGTCAGAGTACAAAACCAACAATACGAATTGTAAATCCCTACCGTGAACCCTGACCCCTTTTTTCTTTCTTTGACATTTCCAAACATTGATATCCAACCGATGAGACTCTCATCTCATGGATATTGACCGTGAGGAGATCGCACAAAAATCACTGGCACTGCACCTGACCCATCAGGGGAAACTTGCTGTTCAGTCAAAAGTCCCGATGCAGACCAGAGAGGACCTCTCACTTGCCTATACTCCAGGTGTTGCTCATGTCTGCCGGTACATCGCCGAGGATGAAACACGGGCATTTTCCTGTACATTAAAACGAAATACCATCGCCATCATCACCGATGGAACTGCCGTCCTGGGACTTGGAAATATCGGCCCGACTGCGGCTATTCCGGTCATGGAAGGGAAGGCAATTCTATTTAAGGAGTTTGCCGGGATTGATGCTTTCCCCATCTGTATCACCGGCGATTATGACGACCTGATCAGCCATATACGGAGTATTGCACCGGTATTCGGGGGAATTAACCTTGAAGATATCGCGGCTCCCCGGTGTTTCGAGATTGAGGAAGAACTTCAGAACCTCGGGATACCGGTGATGCACGACGACCAGCATGGTGCTGCGATTGCAGTTCTTGCAGCCCTCATAAATGCCTGCAAAGTGACCGGTAAAAATTTCAAAGACCTCACGGTCGTCGTATCAGGGGCTGGTGCAGCAGGATATGCCATCTGTCGGCTGCTGAAATGCATCGGGTATGAAGGAGAGACATGTACTGCCGTAAAAGAACTCATCGTCTGTGACCGTGAAGGAATCATCTACCGGGGACGACACGGGCTCTATCACAATATCTACAAATACCTGCTTGGTGACGAGACAAACAGGATGCTCAGGACCGGGACCCTTGCCGATGCTTTACGGGGGGCTGATGTCTTTGTCGGAGTCTCATCAGGAAACCTGGTGACGGCTGACATGGTGCGGCAGATGAACCCGGATCCGATTGTCCTGGCTCTTGCAAACCCGACTCCGGAGATCATGCCTGATGAAGCCAGGGCAGGAGGAGCTGCAATTGTCGGTACCGGCCGGTCGGACTTCCCAAACCAGGTAAATAATGTCCTTGTATTTCCGGGCGTGTTCAGGGGGGCTCTTGATGCAGGTGCAACGAAGATAAGTGAGGAGATGAAGATTGCAGCGGCTCATGCAATTGCCCGGTATGTGAAAGATCCAACCCCGGAAAAGATCTTGCCTGATCCCCTTGACCGGGGCGTTGCCCGGGTGGTGGCAGCGGCAGTTGCAGAGATGGCGAAGAAGTGTGGGTGTGTGAGAGAGGAGTGAGATCGCGAAAAATAATTTTTTGCCTAAATAAAACTGTATGAGTGATTTTATCCACACTTATTACAAAAACCTCATGATATGCCAACAAGGTCTGTCATAAAAATCAATCACACAACCAGTTCAAATAAGTGAAACAAAAAAATCAATCATCGCACGATAATTTGGACATTTTTCATATACTTTCTTTGGATCTATCTTTCCCATCAGGACTTTTCCATCAACAGTCTTTTTGTATTCTCTGTGTAAATATTCTGAATACATACGTTTCAGGTATTTTGAAGGGGGTTCATCAGTATTCACATCTTCCGGGTTTCGTGCATGAGAAGCAATCCTGTTTCTGATGGCAGGATCGAACTTATCAGCATCTGATAAGAGCCAGGCTTCATACTCATGAACAGCAAAGAACATCCTGAACCGATCCTGCTTCACTGAATCTTCGAACAATTGAGTTCCCTGAAGAATGCGTTCCCGGATTGAACGGTTGACATCACGGGCATACGGTGTCTTATAAAGATCCATCTGTCCCACAATAGCGAGTATCTCCTCTTTGTCCGGCCCGGCAAGGTATTTTTTAACTTTCTGGGGAAGATCACGGAAAAAATTCCCATACCCGTTGATATTAATCGCTGTAACCCCGATATTCTGCCCGGTCTTTTCTGCAAGATGCTTTCTGATAAGCCCCTCAATTGACCTCTTTTCAGTATCGCCTTCAACAATCAGGATGAATCTCATTCCATCCCCTCAAGCTCACCTGAGGAAAAGAGGGACCCAAGCGTATAATCTTCAAGCCAATATTTTAGCTTCTCTTCGGATACTTGTCGCATCACAGATGCACCCTCTTTCCATTCAATAATTAAAGTGCTCGGAATAAACCCACCACAGGCCGTAAGAAATTCAGATGAATGAGTGGTGATAATAACCTGTGTTCGTTGTGACATCTCTTTTGCGTATTCTGCGACTATCCGCATCATAGCAGGATGAAGTCCGGTTTCCGGTTCGTCTATGGCTATCAGAGAACCAGGCTCAGGGTGAGCCAGAATTGTGAGCAGAAACAGGTACCGGAGGGTTCCATCTGAAATATCTGATGCAGAACGCTCCTGTTTAAGAGTCTTCCACCTGATCCGAAGTTGAATCTGTTTATCCGCAGCTGGGGGAAAAACAAGTTTATCGTAATCTTCTCCAAATGCTGCTACCATTGCAAGGTCTATTGATCGTTCAAAATCACGGTTGGTTGTATAGAGGGTGTGAAGTACCGAGATGAGGTTACTTCCATCCAAGAAAAGGGTGGTATCACGTCTTGATATCGTCGGTTTGCGAATCGGTAAATGAGGGGAGGTATCAATTGACTGAAAAATTCTCCAGGAAGAAATTAACTTCTGTAATTTAGAGGGAATAGAATCTTTTGTAAATGGAGTTTTTAATTGTGATAAAAGTGTCTCGGTGGATTCAATTTCCATAGAGATTGAATCAGCGTCGATATAATTACGGAAATATGATAGGGAAGGATTTCGTTCTAAAAACATGACAGATTCATGATGTCCAGAAGGATCATGAATAGTACGTAAAAATTCTTGTTCGATCTGAAAATCTCCCTCATATCCCTTTTTCCGAATCTGAAGGGAATATTCAAGATCGAAAGGAGCGATTTGTTCATGGTCCCCATCTCTGCAAAGATTGAGATGGATCTCAATTTTCTCTGCCTGGTTATCCCAAAGAATCTGATCCATCCCCCCTTCACGAAGGATATAATCTCTGAATTCTCCATCAGCACACAGACGTATCATATCCAGTAATTTGAGAAGGTTTGATTTCCCGCTTCCATTCGGTCCAATAACTATGTTAAGACATTTGGGTGACCATGAAATATCTTTAAAAGAACGAAATCCCTTAAGTGAAAGACTACAGAGTCTCATGTTATTCTCCTGATCTCATCTATGCCACAGACATATTAGCGGTAATATATAATATCTGACACCACCACTCACGTCTCTACACAGATTGCCATATTGGAATCGGTAATCATCTGAAAAAGAACGCTATCAAACGAGCGTCCAAACTGGTTGATAGTCAGTCGCTGGATGGTACAGACAGAGACATAGGCATAATCTGGTTTAGGGTCGGTCAGGTATGACTCAGGGATTTTTTTAAAACTTACCTTCTCTTCGTCATCCCGGTCATTTAATGAGATTTTTGATTATACACCTCATATATCTTGTCAAACTTGAGACCCGGTTCTGGTTCAAATGATGCGAATGCCCGGATTGCCTGGACAGCAAGAGCCCGCCGGTTAACCCAGAAGAGGACCCGCTTCGCCACCCCTGACTTCATCAGCCGGTATACCGGGTTTACCATCGTGAATGTCTTCCCGGTCCCGGTCGCCATCGCAACAAGCATCTTCTGTTTTCGCTCTGCAATGGCTGTTTCAACCACATGATTCGCCTGAATCGGGTAGGATATGAGCAGGGGATGGGTGTTTGGAGTGGATCGATCTTTTTCTGGTAACTCTCTCTGGGGACATGGTATCACAATTCTTATAACGTGGTGCGCTTTAAGAGACTAATCTCTGACGGTTTGTAACGTCACATGACATCTGGTTTTATAAAAATCACTGATTGTCTACATACAACAGAGCAAACGGTTCAAACACCAGCCGGATTGACTCATTCCCTTCAATCCCTGCAGGACCCACAAAAGCGGTCGGTGCAAGGAGGTTTTCCTGGTGATAGTCCTTCATGTATTTTTCAAACAGCAGTTTGTTCGTCGTGTTGCCATGAAGGTCATAATACACAAGGGGTATTTCCGGGTAGAGTTGCTCAAACTCCCTGAAATAATCCATCGCATCCTGACAGGAGAGGCAGATGAGATCATGAAACACAATCACCGGTCCCTCACCGGTGTATTCTTCAAATTTTTCCAGAATGTCGTCTTTCGATAGGGAACCATTGTACAATGTACCGTCAGAGAAGAATACCCGCTCTGCCTGAATCGGTGCAATCATGCAAAGAAAGACACACAGGATCAGAACCATCCTTGAGAGAAATAACCGGGGTTTTTCCAGGATATAAGTAAGGAATACCGCATCATCCATAAACCCAAATCACCTCACGCTCTACATATGGTCGTATATATGGAGATAGCCCTTTAACGGTTACAAGATCAACTGACCGGCCAAAAAGTTCTTCCAGTTCATCGGCTAAATGAATAAATTTCCGATAAATCCCTTTTTCAGGGGGAAAATCCACAAGAATATCAATATCACTATCAGGAGTATCCTCCTTCCGGCTGACAGAACCAAAGACCCCAAGTCTTGTTACCCCATACTTCCCCCTAATCTCATCAATATGACTATTCAATTCTGAAAGAACAAATGGAAGGGATGAGAGAGAACTCGTACTCATAGTAGTACTTCATCATTTTTTCCATATGACAATATCGAAA